>NZ_JBGQRB010000003.1:0-85420 GCF_045528645.1 Ruoffia sp. FAM 20857 | reverse complement strand
TATGAATCGCTTCTTTATCTACTGTTTTACGTTTCAAGGGAATGTAGGTAGCGTCCAGATAAATAGCGGCATAATGATCATTTAGTGGACGTTTTTTAAAAGCAGCGACTTCTTCAGAAAAGACTTTTGTCATGTTGGACATCGTCTGCGGCGTATAATGATGACCATACATTTTCTCGATCAAATCGGCAATTTCAGACATCGTGATCCCTTTTCGAAAGAGATGAATAATCGTTTCTTCCAACGTCTCATTGGTTCTTTTATATGCAGGAAGCGTCTGTTGTTTAAATTCACCATTACGATCACGTGGAATCTGTAGCTTAAGTTCACCATATTCTGTTTTGACCTTACGGTCATAGGTGCCATTGCGAGAGTTACCTGAATGGAAACCAATCCGCTCATACTTCTCATAATCTAAAAAGACGGTCAATTCCGTTCTTAAGAGTGTATTTACGGCCAATTCTAGATGAGAACGAAAACATTCGTTTAAATCACCTTTTGTGGCTAGAGTCTGTAAGATATCTGTAGTAAGATTGTTCATAGGGAAGTCCTCTTTTCTGTGAATGTAGTGTGGTAACTCTATTCTACAGAAGGGGCTTCCTTTTTTCTATTTACACAAGATATTTTACACTCTCGAATAAGGAAAGTTACTTTGTTATATTTATATAACAAAGTAACTTTTTTTGTTTGAAGTAAAATGAATACTTATCATTATACGAGGTATATCATTTTACAATATGATGTCAGATGATATACTAGTAATATAAATTAGAAAAATTTTAGGAGGAAATTATATGGATTTTTCATCATTCTTTGCGACACTTGGCGCAATGTTACCAGGAATTATCGGAACACTATTACTATTAGTTTTAGCTCTAATTCTTGCTTGGGGACTTAAACGTCTAACAATTAAAGGACTAGAGAAGGTTGGTTTTAGTCGCCGTACACAATCATGGGGCATGGCTAAGACAGAAGAGGAAGGTCAGCAGTATACTGAAACGGTTGGATCAATCGTTTACTTTGCGACATTGTTATTCTTCTTACCTGGAATTTTAAACGGTTTAAATGTGGGTGGCGTTATGGACCCAATCGTGAACATGTTTAATAAATTCTTTAGCTATATTCCGAACATTTTAACAGCGATTGTTATTCTAGTCGCTGGTGCTTACTTCTGTAAGTTCGTTAAAAAGCTTGTTCGCAACCTATTATTAAGTTTAAACATTGATAAATGGTATGCAAAACTAACGGGTAGTACAACAGGTGCTGATGTCAATGAAGGTCAGATTGCAGAAGTACTTGCGACAGTTGTTTATGTGTTAATCTTTATCCCAATTTTAACTGTAGCACTTGAAACATTAGGTATTCAATCAATTTCAGAACCGATTGTAGCAGTACTAAATCAAATCTTAAGTGCTATTCCTAATATCATTACAGCTGCTGTATTACTAATTATTGGTGGTGTTGTAGCGAAATTATTAGGTGACTTAATTGAAAACTTACTAGCAACAACAGGTGTTGATAAATACTCACGTTACTTAAACTTCCGTTCAGAAGTTTCTGACGTTAAAATTTCAAACATTACAGCAGCAGTTGTTAAAGGTGTGTTGATGTTATTCTTCTTAGTTGAAGCAATTTCTGTATTAAACTTAGAAGTTCTTAATACCATTGGTGCAGCAATCATTGCTTACATCCCATTAGTATTAAGCGCGATTATCATCTTAGCAGTTGCATTAATCGGTGGAAACATCTTAGCTAACTTTATTTCAAAAGCAACTGGTAACAAGTTATTTGGTGAAGTCATCCGTTACGCGATTATCATTTTAGGAGCATTCATGATCTTAGAACAATTACATATCGCTCAAACAATTGTTAATGCTGGATTCATTATTATCCTTGGTGCAGCTGGTCTAGCAGTAGCGTTAGCCTTTGGTTTAGGTGGACGCGACTTTGCGGCTCGCCAATTAAACAAAGCGGATAAAGCCATTGACGAAGAGATTGACAAAGCTGAAGATAATAACAACCATACAATTTAAACTATTGATAGAAGTCGGCTAAACTTTAGTCGGCTTCTTTTTTGTGCAAAATAGTGTAGTAGGATGTTCAACTGGAGAAATATAAAAAAATTCTTCCAGCTGAAGTGTTTAACTGGAAGAATCTAAACAAATTCCTAAATTTAAACTTACCAACACTATCTTTTGCACAAAACTGTCCTAAAAGAGTATAATAAACTAAAACAACAATGGAGGGATTAGAATGCCTTTTGTACGAATTCAATCTAAAGAAGGACGCACACCAGAACAGAAAGAAACTTTAGCAAAAGCAATCATTGAATCGATGATTGAGCAAGGCTATGCGAATAAGGAAGCGATTAGCGTCATCTTTGAAGATATGGCTAAAGAAGACTTTTACAGTGGAAAAGACTACTAAAGACACAAATGCCCCTTGAGAACTTCAGGTCTCAAGGGGTATTTTTATGCATTCAATATGATGCTCATCGATTGATCAACAGATGATTCATAGGTTGCACCAAATTTGTGTAGATGAACCATTAATAAGTAAAGGCGGTAGAACTCGATGCGTAATTCTGAACCTTCAGAAAGTGGGTAAGCTTCATCATAAGTAGCGTAGAAGTCAGAATTAAAGCCACCAAATACTTTAGTCGCACCCAAATCAAATTCGCGGTCACCGTACATAGAAGCGGGGTCAAATAAAGCAGGACTACCGTCAGACAAGAACATATAGTTACCTGCCCATAAGTCACCATGCAATAATGACGGGTCACTTTTGTGTCGAGTTAACTCATTCACCATAATTTGTCTTACTTGTTGATAAGTATCGCTTTGACGTTGATTCCATTTATTGTTATCCACAAGTAGCCTGTGAAGTTTGTCCATCCGTCTTTCGACGAAAAGCTCAAGCCAAGAATCAGTCCATGAATTATCGAATTGAATGTCAGCTCCTGCATAAGGAGCGTCAAAGCCGTATAAGCCGTCATCAGAGTGATACTGATGCAATTGGGCAACCATTCTTCCTAATTCACGTTGACTCCCATTTTGACCTTCCTCGAGGTAGCTAAGTAATAAATAAGCATCACCTTGGTTTTCACCTGAATCAATCACTTGCGGTACAGTGATTCCAGCTTTAGCCATTTCTTCTAAGCCTGCAATCTCACCTGTATAAAAGTCTGCACTGCGCCCCGCTTGGACGAGTAAGAAGTAAGGTTTAGAATTTGTTTCCACTCGAAAGGCTTGGTTTACATCGCCTCCTGATACAGGGATGATTTCTTGAATTGAATCGATAGGTAATACATCTTTCCAGTTATGACTCATTGAATAAGCGCCTCCTTCTTGATTATTCAATATATTCATTTTTAGTGATAACCTCATCTGGCGTTTCAAAGCCTTCTTTTTGGTCTTGTTCAAAGTTTTCTTCAATGATTTGTGGTGGGCTAATATGTTTCGTCCAGAAGCCTCCGTGAATGTATTTTGCATCATATGAGATGAAAAATGCGTTCGGGTTTAGTTCATTAATTGTGTTACGCAAAGCTTTCTCAGTAGAACGTGGCGTGAGAATCGTTAAGACTAACCGGTTTCCATTCCGTCCGTAACCAGGTTGAATTGTCACCCCATAGCCACGTTCCCTTAAAGAATCTGCCAACACATGGTTGTCGTCTTCTGTGAATACTTGCATTACTGAATAACCTAAAGCAATCCGGTTCTCTACTAACATACCTAAGTATATCCCAACGCCAAAACCTAAAGCGTAAAAGATGAGGTACATGATGTTTTCCTCAATGTATGACATCACCATTGACAAGCCGAGTGTGTAAATCGTTATTTCGATAATAGCTAAGATCGGAGCAAGGTTCCGGTAACCTCGCATCGTCAGTAATGTTCGAATCGTGTTTAGCATAATATAAACTAAGTTGATGGCAAAAATTTGTCCTAATACAAGCCAGTTCATAAATCAAAGGCCTCCTTTTAATAATCTCTAAAGTAAATGTTACAGTAAATTAAATTTTATGTAAATTAACTCGCTGTTTGTAGCTATATTTATAGGTTATGATAAAATAAGTTATCATTTGAAAAGAGGTAAAACTATGAAGAAAAGGTTAAAGCAATTAGCAGTTCTGATTGTATTGTTTTGGTCTTGGCATGCTGTATGGCTCTACTTCAATTTAGATGTTGGAGACACCCCTGTAGCCAGCGATGTGATTATTGTCCCTGAAGGTGGAGATGGGCGCGAAGATCAAGCTGGCCGACTATTACTCGATGGTTATTCACTATCCGACCGAATTATTGTCTCACCTCTTTATGGAGAGAACTTAAATCTTTTACCTCACTATCAAAATGCAGGTGTGAGAGAAGATCAGATTATCGCTGAAAATGAAGCAACAAGTACTTACACAAATGCAGTAAATACATTAAATTTAATGGAAGAAAATGGTTGGAACTCTGCTTTGGTCGTCACATCTGATTACCATACGAGACGGACACGCATGATTTATGAGCGAGTAAACCGTCATTATGACTTTGATCTAACTTATATTTCAGCTTACGTCTATACGAACGAGGGTGAAGTCATTACTTATCTTGATACACCTGGTCTTCGCAGTGCAGGGCGTCGTGAAATTTACAAATATTATGGTTACCTATTTGGCTTATATCACTTCTTGGATTTAGATTAATAGTCATTTCTTTAGACTTTAGAATCTAGAAGCGGTATTATGTATTTTCTAAAAAATTGAATAGGGGGATTACATGTCAAAAAATTACAATATTGATAAGGTGAAGTTTGTTGCTGCTATTGGAGTAGTACTCATTCATGTATTTGCATTTATCGATTCAGCATATAATAAACCTTTGATTGAACTACAATGGCCTCGCGCTATATTTAATTACGCTGTACCTTTGTTCTTCGCAATTACAGGTTATATATTGTCAAGCCGAACAAATGAATATATGTTAAAGTACGCAGGCAGTGTTTTGCGTTTATTTATTTCTATTTCATTATTTTATTACGTGGTGTCTTTGCTCATGGCAGGCCTCGAAGCTTGGCTGTATGAAGAGCCTGTCATAGATGCTGTGATGATCATCTTCCGTTCTAAAACGTGGCGACAATTTGCGCAAGGAACGATTGGATCTTACCATCTATGGTACTTATGGGCGAGCTTTCTAGGTATCTCGTGCCTGTATGGCTTAAATAAGATAATCAACTCACCAAGAATCTTAATCTTAAGTGTATTTGTCTTATATCTTGTGTCACTTTACTGTCTTCAAAATGGTCTGTTAACTGATATATTACGTTACGGAGGCTTCCCAAAAGCCTTAATGTATACAAGTATCGGCTATTATGTAGGGGTGCAAGGGGATTACTGGAAATATAACTGGCGTGTCTTAATGGGTTGGATATTTGTCTATGTTGTTACTTTTGGCTTTTTCTACCAAGGAGAATATATTGAATTATTATTTATTCCAACGATTTACTTAGTGATCGCATTCTTAAACCGATATAAGGGAGAAGAGACAGTCATCGCGAAGCTAGGAGATTATTCAGATCAGATATACCTATTACATGCCCTAGGTATTAATGTATACGGACTATTACTGTTCGTCTTTCCCGAGCTTCAGATTCACTCACTTCCCATTCGCGTTGTATTGATTACATTATTCGCAGTTGTCTTTTCACTTCTGTTATATATGCCACTCAACCGCTTTTATTTGGAACCGATGCAAAATTGGCTAAAGAAACTGCGTTTCAAATTTAAAGGCAATAACAAACCAAACAATAAAATAGATTTAACTCAGAGCACATCGAATTCATAAATCCGATGTGTTTTTGGGTTATCTGATGATTTTTGCTGTTAATTCCATATTTTCGATTGAATTCGCTAAAAGTAAGTAAAAAATCATCTGACCTCTCCGTAATCACATTTTATTTACAAAAAAAGTAGCATTTTCAATGAAATATCATTACATTAACAGTTGTACATAATATTAAAAATGGTATAATTGGTACGGTTTTATCTATCTTTGTAAATATTTCGAAAGGGGAATCATTTTTTATGAACGGAAAATTCTTTAACCTAATGCAAACATTAGGTAGATCTTTCATGTTACCGATCGCTTTATTACCGGTAGCTGGTCTGTTTCTTGGTATTGGTGCAACCATTACTGGGGACGCATTTATTGCACAGTGGGGCTTAGAAAGTATTCTAGGCGAAGGTACAATCCTTAACGGGATCTTAAGTATCTTGACTGATGTTGGAGACATTATTTTTGGAAATCTGGCATTGTTATTCGCAATTGCGGTGTCGAGTAGTTTAGCTACTGCCCGTAAAGAGGTTGCGGCACTTTCAGCCGTTATTGGTTACTTAGTCATGTATCAATCAATTACTAGTACGTTGGCAAACTTTGGTGACATTGAGTCGTTAAAAGAGATCAACGGTTTAGTTGGTTCAGTCTTAGGTTTTGAAGAAACATTGAATACAGGAGTATTCGGTGGGATTATTATCGGTTTAGTTGTTGCTTACTTACACAACAAATTCTACCGTGTTAAATTCCCAGATGCTTTATCATTCTTCGCGGGAACTCACTTTGTTCCAATTATCTCAACCGTTGCTGCTTTAATCGTTGGTGCAATCTTAGCCTTCGTTTGGCCATTCATCGGTGGAGGAATTGCTTGGTTAGGTGAGACAATCGCAGGATCTGGTCCAATTGGTGGGTTCTTCTACGGTTACGTATACCGTGCATTAATTCCATTCGGTTTACACCACGTGTTCTACTTACCATTCTGGCAAACAGCTATGGGTGGTTCTATTGAGGTTGCTGGTGAAGTAGTTAACGGAGCGCAAAACATTGTCTTCGCTCAATTACAAAATGGTGATGTTATTAGTCCAGGAGCGGCTAAATACTTCTCATTCGCATTCCCAATGATGTTAGTTGGTTTCCCAGCTGCAGCATTAGCAATGTACCATACAGCTAAACCTGAACGTAAAGATGATGTTAAGGGACTCTTATTCTCAAGTTCATTAACTTCGTTCGTAACAGGTATTACAGAGCCGATTGAATTCGCAATTCTATTCGCCTCACCTGTATTATACTTCGGAGTGAATGCGGTATTAGCAGGTCTATCGGTTGTTATTGTTGAATTATTAAATATCGGGGTTGGGTTTACCTTCTCTGCTGGTTTCCTAGACTTCTTCTTATACGGTATGTTACCGGGTAATGAGAGAACTAACTGGATTATCTTAGCGATTTATTCAATTATTTGGGGTCTAGTTTACTACTTCCTATTCCGCTGGGCGATTACGAAATTCGACTTAAAAACACCCGGTCGTGAAGACGATGAAGAAGAAACTCGTTTACGTAGTAAAGATGAGTATCGTGAAGAGCATGGTATTGGTCAAACGGCTAAAACAACAACCACTTCATCTACAGGTGAATTAACTGAAGATGAGTTACGCTCACAACAAATTTTAGAAGGTCTTGGTGGACAAGACAACTTAGCTAGCTTTACTAACTGTGCAACACGTCTACGTGTAACAGTTGAAGATGGTGAGCAAGTGAATCAAGCACAATTACGTCGTACAGGAGCTGCTGGAGTTACTGTAAGTGGTAAATCTGTACAAGTTATCTATGGTACTCAAGTTGGTGGAATTGCGACTGACTTAGAAGATTATATTAACCGTGTTAACAAAGGTGAAATTCAAGTCACTGAAGCTACTTCTCAAGAAGCAGAAGTAGTTGTGGATGAAGAGCCAAAAGCAACTCCAGCAAAAGAAGAAACTGAACAAACAGTTGAAGGAATCGCAAGTCCATTAACAGGTCGTGTGGTTGCTTTAACAGATGTTCCAGATGCAGCTTTTGCAAGTGAAGCATTAGGTAAAGGGGCAGCAATTGAGCCAACAATTGGTGAAGTTGTATCACCAGTTAATGGTAAAGTTGTTACTGTATTCCCAACAGGTCATGCGATTGGTTTACAAACTGAAGCTGGCGCTGAAATCTTAATTCACATCGGTCTTGATACAGTTAATTTAGATGGTAAAGGCTTCAATGTGTTAGTTGATGCAGACGAAGAAGTAACTATTGGACAAAAATTAGTTGAATTCGATATCGATCTAATTAAAGAAGCTGGTTACTCAACAATTACACCTGTTGTTGTAACAAACACAGCAAACTATAACGATGTCTCTGCTTCTGAGTTAGAAACAGTTAACGCAGGTGACGAGTTAATTACAATTGATTAATGATTGGAATTAATAACTAAAGTTTAAAAAGAAACCGCTAGTATCGGAAAAGGTACTAGCGGTTTCTTTGCCTTGTTAGGGATGATAGCGTTTAACAGGAAGAATTTAAATTCATTCATCCAGCTAAGGCAAATAACAGGAACAACTCAATCCTATTCTTCCGCTTCTATTAAATAAAGCACACTAATCAAAGGTTATAGCTTAAATATTTCAAGTATTTAAATTACTTAAGGAAGAAAGGATCGGGTCGTTATAAATTTCCAGAAGGATTCTTATGTGGTGCATCTATATCAAGTTCATAACCTGGAAAAAGCTTCATTTGGAGATATTGCTTTAACTGGAATTAATAAACAGACGGCGTTGGATATCTTGTTGGAGGAAAAAGTTGTGGCAATGGGAAGAGGCGGTGATGGCATTACAGCCATGTCTGATTAGATTACGTGGCAGGTGCTCCTGAAGATGACGATTTATATAATGCATTTAAGCAATTCGTTTTAATTTAAAAAGAGGAGTTAATGAATGTCTAAAATATGGAATTGAACCGTTAATTACTTTATCTCATTATGAAACGCCACTTCACTTAGCGCGCACTTATAATGGTTGGGCTAATCGTGATTTAATCGACTTCTATGAACGTTATGTTACAACTGTATTCAACCGTTATAAAGATAAAGTAAAATACTGGTTAACATTCAACGAGATTAACTCAGTGCTTCATACACCGTTTATGAGTGGTGGAATAAATACACCGAAAGAAGACTTATCTGAGCAGGATCTATATCAAGCAGTGCATCATGAATTAGTGGCGAGTGCCTTAGCAACTAAGATTGGTCATGAAATTAATCCAGACTTCCAGATTGGTTGTATGGTACTCGCGATGCCAGCTTATCCAATGACACCGAACCCAGAAGATGTCCTATCAGCGCGTCACTTTGAGAATAGTAATTATTTATTCTCAGATATTCACGTTCGCGGCGAATATCCTGGTTACGCTAAACGTCTCTTCAAAGAAAAAGGGATCGAGATTGAGTTTGCGGAAGGTGATGCAGAATTATTAAAGGAAAACACAGTGGATTTCATCTCCTTTAGTTACTATATGAGTACCGCTATAGCTGCTAATCCTGAAGAATATGATAGCGGCGTGGGTAACTTACTCGGTGGTGTTAACAACCCGTACTTAGAAAGTTCTGAATGGGGATGGCAGATCGACCCAACTGGATTACGCATTGTGCTAAACGACTTCTGGGATCGTTACCAAAAACCACTATTCATCGTAGAAAACGGCTTAGGTGCTAAGGATATTTTAGTTGAAGGTGCCGACGGAGAGATGACAGTAGAAGATGATTACCGAATCAACTACCTTGAGAAACATTTACAACAAGTTGGTGAGGCAATCAAAGACGGTGTTGAGTTGATGGGTTACACAACTTGGGGCTGTATCGACTTAGTCTCAGCTTCAACAGCAGAAATGAGTAAACGTTACGGCTTCATATACGTTGACCGCAATGACGACGGATCAGGTACTTTAAACCGTTACAAGAAAAAGTCATTTGACTGGTATAAAGAAGTGATTTCGACAAACGGCGAAAGTTTATACAAATAAATTCAAGAAAGCTATCTACTTTTTAGAGTAGGTGGCTTTTTTGATGGGAAAATACGGAAACGAAAGTTCGAAAACAATTTGAGTGCTCGATTCCACAATTTAAACAGCCCACCCAGTCAACCCCACTTATTTCCAAGCAAAATCCACCAAACTTTTATGAATAATTATTCATAATTTACTAGCTAACCTTTGTAACCGTTTATACTGAGTGGTATAATTTCTATGAAATGCATTATTGAGTAGAGGAGGAAGAAAGATGGTAAGTATTATTTTGGCGAGTCATGGAAAGTTTGCTGAAGGACTATTACAATCAGCACAGATGATCTTTGGAGAGCAGGATCAGATTAAAACTGTGACTTTTATGCCAGAGGAAGGGCCGGAAGATTTGAAAGCGAAGTTGGAGACAGCTATTTCGTCATATAGTTCAGACGCAGAGATTTTATTCTTAGTCGACCTTTGGGGAGGGACACCGTTTAATCAAGCGAATATTTTATTTGAGGAGATGTCAGAAAGAGCTGCGATTGTGTCTGGAATGAATTTGCCGATGTTACTTGAAGCTTTAGGAACACGGATGGGAACGGAGAAAGCACACGAAGTTGCGACACACATTCTTGGTCAGGAGCAAAGTGGTATTCGCGTTCGACCCGATGAGTTAACCCCTGAGATAGAAGCGGGAGTTGTTTCTGAATCAGGCGGGGCAGCGCAATTAGAGCCAGGAACGGTGATTGGAGACGGTCAGATAAAATACGTCTTGGCGAGAGTCGATACTCGTCTATTACATGGACAAGTGGCAACTGGTTGGGTAAAAAGTGTGAATCCAACCCGAATCATTGTTGTATCAGATAAGGTGGCCAATGACGAGATGCGTAAGACGTTAATTAAACAAGCGGCGCCTCCAGGAATTCGGGCGAACGTTATTCCGATTGCTAAATTAGCAGAAATCAATGAAGATCCGCGATTTGGTGGTACAAGAGCGCTTCTATTATTTGAAACGCCACAAGATGTGTTGGAAGCAATTAATCAAGGAATTGACATTGATGAAGTGAACTTAGGATCCATGGCACATACAAAAGGAAAAGTCATGATTAATAACTCAGTTTCCGTTGACGATGATGACGTGAAGACAATTATGGAGCTAAAAGATCGAGGCGTTAAATTCGATGTACGTAAAGTACCGGCGGATTCAGCCCAAAATCTTGAACGGCTACTTAAGAAAGAAAATTTAATATAGATTGAGGAGGATTTAAAATGACAGACATTTCATTAATTCAAGTTGTCCTTATTATTATAGTGGCACTTTTTGCAGGGTTTGAAAGTGTTCTGGACGAGTTCCAATTACATCAGCCCATTATTACATGTACGTTAATCGGACTTATTACAGGTAATCTAGCTGAAGGACTCTTATTAGGTGGGCAATTACAACTGATTGCCTTAGGTTGGATGAATATTGGGGCAGCGATGGCACCGGATGCGGCTTTAGCCGGCGTTGTTTCTGGGATTTTAGTTTTAGTCCAAGGAGCTTCAATGGGTGAGGGGATTGCGGTAGCGATTCCGTTAGCAATTGCCGGGCAAGTGTTAACTATCTTTATCAGAACGGTTGCGGTAGGTTTATCTCATTATGCTGACCGTAAAGCAGAAGAAGGAGATATTAATGGTGTAGCATCAGCCAATATCATGGCTTTAATGTTACAAGGTTTACGTGTAGCAATTCCAGCTGGTTTAATTTTAATGGTTTCAGCTCAAACAGTTACAGACGCACTGAATGCAATTCCAGATGTCATTACTGGTGGACTAAACGTTGCCGGTGGAATGATTGTTGCGGTAGGTTATGCAATGGTTATTAATATGATGGCGTCGAAAAGTTCATGGCCATTTTTCTTCATGGGATTTGCTTTAGCAGCAGTTACTGAACTGAATTTAATTGCGATGGGTATTATTGGTTTAAGTATCGCTTTAGTTTACATCTCAATTGCACCACAGTTTAACGCTAATTCAGGTGGTGGCGGTGGTGGAAATTCAGTCGAAGCTGCTTTAGATGACATTTTAGAAGATTATTAGATAGGAGGGTATAAAATGACTGAAGAAGTAAGAAAAGAACGTATAACATTAACAAAAGCGGATCGGATGCGCGTGTCATGGCGAATGACTTTTATACAAGCAAGTTGGAACTTTGAGCGGATGCATAACGTTGGTTGGGTATACGCCTTAATTCCTGCGATTCGAAAATTATATACAACAAAAGAAGATAGAAGTGCTGCACTTCAACGTCACTTAGAATTCATTAATACTCATCCGTACTTACAAGCGCCAATTGCTGGGGTCGTACTTGCTTTAGAAGAAGAAAAAGCAAACGGAACAGACATTGATGACCAAGCAATTCAAGGTGTGAAAGTTGGGATGATGGGACCTCTGGCGGGAGTGGGAGACCCGGTATTCTGGGGAACATTAAGACCAGTATTAGGTGCTTTTGCGGCATCACTGGCATTATCTGAGAGTATTTTTGGACCAATTATTTTCTTCCTAGCGTGGAATATTATCCGTATCCTATTCTTATGGTACACACAAGAATTAGGTTATAGATCAGGGAATGAAATCACGAAAGACTTGAGTGGAGGTATTTTACAAAAAATCACTCAAGGGGCATCAATTCTAGGAATGTTTATTATGGGAGTGTTAGTGCCAAGATGGACAACTATGAACTTCCCCTTAGTGCTATCTCAAGTGGAAAATAGCCAGGATACAATGGTCGATTTCCAAGCATTGACGGACCAAGCGAACAGCAATGCTTTGTCCGTTGACACGATTCGGGATCTCATTTTACAAGTCCAATCAGGAGCGAACGTCGCGACTGAAACGACGATGACCTTGAATGATGTATTAAATGAACTATTACCAGGACTTATGCCACTAATTCTAACATTCGCATGTATCTGGCTACTCCGCAAGAAAGTAAGCCCAATCGCAATTATTGGAGGAATCTTTGTTCTAGGTATTGCATTATATTCTGTTGGAATTATGGGTTAATTTTAAATGTCAGTTGATTTTTTAAATGCAACGGTGGAATATACTACACGTGCCAACGCAATGTTGAATCCAATTATTCCCAAATCTGGTATATTTTTAATGGGTGAGAAGGGCATTGAGTTTCGCTCAGAAAAAGGTCCAGGCTTTATTCAAATTCCTTGGACCTCTGTTGAAAATATCTTCGTGCAAATGTTATTCGGCGGGTGTTATGTCCGCGGATTTACAATCGCGACTGATGAGGGACAATTATTTGAGTTTGTGGTCAATGATGCGAAAGATACTTTGAAATACATGCGCAAGTATCTTGAACGCGACGTTTTTCAAGCGAGTAAAAGTAATATCAGTAAAGTATTAGGCCAATTCAAGAAATAAATAAAGGAACTTGTTCTGTAGCAACTCGCTTTAAGAAGTTGTTGTAGGATAAGTTCTTTTTTGTTCATTCCACTAAAAATATCCACTCATGACGGATTATCTGTAAAATCTTTAACTTTTTACTACTCTGTCTACGATTAAAATCACAGAAATAACCTGAGTCCACGAATGAAAGGGGTATGTCTTTGAGTGCCCACGTTCATACGTCCAGTATAAATTCACAAACATGTATTCGAAAAAGATTGGAGCGCTCGATGCCACACTGGTCTACATTTACTCAAAAAAAAAGCCGAGGAGCATTGAGCCCCTCGACAATCATTTTGAATTGCTTCAAATAATCTATTATAGTCTAGTATCTTCGTCATTGGCTCGACCAGTTTCGTCATCGACTTCTAATTCTTCATGACGCGTTGTTTCCGTTACAGTTTCACGGTCAGTATGAGTTGTTTTCTCAACTTCAACTTCGTCAGTAGCTACTGTTTCTTAGTCTACAACAACTTCTTCCTCTGAAACTGGAATAACGATTTCTTCTTCTTGGAAAGCATCTCCGTCAGCAACACTTTCGGTCGTGTCCGATGGTGCTGAGTGGCGAATATGAATCTCTTCGCGCTCAACTGGAGCTTCAATCGTTTCAGTGTCTTCAACGACTTCTTTAGTAATTGACACATCACCTATGTCTTTTTTACGTACTTCAGCATGTACTTGTTCTTCATGTAGGCGAATACGTTCTGCTTCAGTATCAGTTTCTGTATCAGCGTCAGGAGCGAATTCTCCGACTGGCTCACCATGAGCTTCGATATGAGTTTCTTCACCAACAATATGTGGTTCATAGTCGTTATCTTCAACATTCACATCGTCGTAATCATGATCTGGTTCAGTCGTTTCAGGTGTATCTTCTGATAAACCAGCTGATGTTCCTACTGCTCCAGAGAATGCTGCAGTTTCAGTATTGACTGTATCAGTTGCCGTCGTATCAGAAACATAGTCATCTGTTCTTACTTCACGTGTTTCAGTTATATTAAAGGCAGGAAGTTGACTTTCAAATTCTTGGTCAACTAACACTAATAGTTCATCGCGACTTAATGAGTCTTCGTATTGTGTTAAATCAACGTTTTCAAATTCTTCATCGTTGTCGTCATCGTCCCAGCCAAATAATTTTGCAAAGAATCCACGATTGTCTTCATGTTGCTCGTCCAACAATTCACCATAAGAGATAAATTCTGCTTCGCCATCATATGCATGTGCTTGCGATCCAACTAGAGCGACGCTATCGCGAGGAACGCCTTGATTAATAACATGTGCGACTGCATCTTCTGCTTCAACGACTGTAGGGTAAACCCCATAAACGTATTTCTTAACCATAAAACAACTTCCTTTCTATTTTTTAAACTGTTCTATGCATTAAGTATAAAACAAAAATGATGTAAATATAAAGTGAAACGACTCAATAAAGTGATATTGTTTTGCTTGATAATATATCAATTTATCTATATAAAAATAATGAATAAGACGAACATACCAGAGAACACAATTATAAAATTTGGAAAAATGCAAAAAAAAAACCAGCGCAAAATGCACTGGATTTTAATATTATTATAAGCGCCAGAAACTGTAGCCAGCTTCAGTAAAATCTTCTTTATTTAAGATACTTTTCACATCTAAAATGATGCGTTTATCATTTGCTAAATCTTGATTAAAAAGGGCAGTGATTTCTTCAAAAGAAAGAGCTTTGAATTTATCATGTCCAACAGCTAAAAGAATGGCGTCAGCATCCTTAACGTCAGCTAAATCAGTTAATGATACACCATACTCAGCTTGAGCATCTTCCGCGCTCGCCCATGGATCTACAATTGTAGGGTTAATATCATATTCACGGAGGCGTATAATAATGTCATTCACTTTTGAATTACGTGTATCCGGAGTGTGTTCTTTAAACGTTAAACCAAGGATAACTACGTTAGAATCAATCGGTGTTTTACCCGTACGGATTAATTCTTTAATTAGTTTATCGGCAATAAATTCACCCATGCCATCATTAATTTGACGACCATTTGAAATAATTTGACTGTGGTAGCCTAAGTTCTCAGCTTGATATACAAAGTAATAAGGGTCTACGCCAATACAGTGTCCACCGACTAGTCCAGGGGTGAAACCTAGGGCGTTCCATTTTGTATTCATAGCATCTATCACGTCTTTAGAATCAATACCCATACGGTCAAAAGCAAGAGCTAATTCGTTCATAAAAGCAATATTAATATCGCGTTGTGAATTCTCAACCACTTTCGCAGCTTCAGCGACTTTAATACTAGGGGCTTTATGCACACCCGCTTTAACAACGATCTCATACACTTTTCCGATTTCATCTAAATACTCTGGAATCGATGATGAGACGATTTTTGTAATGGTTTCAAGTGTATGGACCTTATCTCCTGGATTAATTCGCTCAGGTGAGTATCCAACAACAAAATCCACACCATGTGTTAAACCAGACTCTTCTTCAAGAATTGGAATACAGACATCTTCAGTCACGCCAGGGTACACAGTTGACTCATAAACGACGATAGACCCTTTAGAAAGGTTGTGTCCAATCGTGCGGGTTGCACTTGTCACAGGCGTTAAATCAGGCGTTTTGTCATGATTTATCGGTGTCGGAACTGAGACGATTAAGAAACAAGCCTCTTTTAATTTAGCAGCATCATTCGTAAATTCTAAATCCGTTTCTTTAATCGCGTCATCACCAACTTCTTTAGTTGGGTCCACGCCTTCTTTATAAAGTTCGATTTTCTTAGGATTGTAATCATACCCAATTGTATCAATTTGTTTTGCGAAAGAAATTGCGATGGGCATACCAACATAGCCTAAGCCAATCACAGCTAGCTTTGCTTCTTTATTTAGTAATTTGTTATATATCTCCATGTGTTTCTCCTCTATTCATTATATCTTGGATATTATAACAGAAAATGATTTGATTGTTGAGTTATCTGTACTTCTATATAAAATTATATAAACACCACCGAACCGGTGGTAAACTAAAATCAAATTAGATATACTATATCTGTATGAGAAAGAGGAGGTTTGAATATGTCGAAAATTCGTAAAGCAGTCATTCCCGCAGCCGGTTATGGAACGGGCTTTCTGCCAGCGACAAAAGCACAACCGAAGGAATTATTACCGATTGTCGATAAACCCATTATTCAATTTATTGTTGAAGAAGCCTTTGCTTCTGGGATTGAAGAAGTTTTAATCATTACTGGTAAACATAAACGTTCAATTGAGGATCATTTCGATTCAAATCCTGAGTTAGAAGACAATTTAGAAAGCAAAGGAAAAGACGCTTTATTAAAAATTGTCAAAGATACCACAAAAGAAAACTTATTCTTTGTGCGTCAATCCTATCCAAAAGGACTAGGAGATGCTATCGGACACGCACGTGCCTTTGTTAATGATGAGCCATTTGTCGTGATGTTAGGCGACAACATTATGCATAGTGAAGTACCAGTGACGAAGCAATTGATGGATTTATATGACAAAAATAGATCAGCGAACTTAGCAGTCGTGGAAGTGCCAGACGAATTAACGTCCAAATACGGCATGATCAAAGTGGACCGCCAAGACGATAAAGACGATACAGTTTACAGTGTGTCTCGCTTTGTTGAAAAACCAGCAGCCGAAGAAGCACCAAGTAACTTAGCTATCGCGGGACGTTACATTCTAACACCTGAAATTTTCGATATATTAGAAAAGATAGCACCCGGTGTCGACGATGAATTGCAATTGACTGACGCCATTGATCAACTAAATAAAACGCAAAGAGTCTTTGCAAAAAAAGTTGAAGGGAAACGCTATGACGTTGGAAATAAGGTTGGCTATATGAAGATGAGTCTTGAATATGGCTTAGAGCATCCGGAAACTGCTGAAGAATTCTCTGAATACATTATCCAATTAAGTGATAAATTAGAAGCTGAGGACAGTAACGAGTAATCAATAAATAGCTAACTTTCAGACAAGAAAGTTAGCTATTTTTCTATCTAATTTTATTTCTAATAGAAGGTTTAAATAATTGTTGATGCATGTGTGCAAAAGACAAGCGAGTACGATAAGTCTCATGCTTTCGCTGAGTTGTGGATTTTAAGTAGTCGTGTATTTGATTGTATTTTATGAATTGAGCCAAATCTATCCTAGCTTTCAAACGGTCTTTGTAAGGGACGCGTGTCTTGGTGAAAATCTTGAAAGCAGGATTACCAATATAGGTTTGTAATTGAGTGGGTTCAAAGATTAAATCCTTTTCATTCATCTCGACTTGGAAATCATACCAAAAGTTTACGAGCTGAAAAGCGTAGCCGATTTGTGACATTACTAGTGATAGCCGATTGTTAAGTGAAATAGTTAGTTTTGAATAGTTAGCCAAGTCAAACATAAATTGAATCGTCTGGATTTTAACTGGATCGTCTTTTTGTGTCTGGATATGTAAATCATTTATTAATGTGATATTTACCCAGTCAGAATGTTTATTTTCAGGATTTCTTAGACGAATAAACACCATATTTTTATTTACATATGGAAAAATCGTTCTTGGTCGATTGAATGTAGACTTTAGAAATTGTGACCATCTTTGATAGTTATAACCAAATGTTGAGAAAAACTCTTCTGTTAAACGGGTTGTAGACCATTTACTTTTATAAAACTGACCACTTCGGTCTATGATTAAACTTCCAAAGGTGGAGTTTAAGTGACGAATCGTCATTACATATATAATTTCTAATTGACTGAGGGCACTATGATCTAATTCAGTCGCTTTCTCCAAATAATAGTTAATAGGAAAGTCAGACTCGTTTTGAGGCATGAAATGAATCATTTAAAAAGGTTCCTTTCGAAGTAATAAATCTTTATAAAAATAATAGATAACAAAATAAATATAGCATATTTTAATGCTTTATCAATAAAATTTATGTAAAGAATATGTAAAGTTAATGTAAATAAAAATAGACCGCTTTCAAAGTAGAATAAGATAATATTCTTATGGCATTATAATACGGGTGAATAGTAAATCCGTGGTAACTAACTTAATTCATGTTATTATAAAAGTATTAAAAAACGAAGTAAGGAGGTAAAGCTTTGGCTAGTCGTATAGCAGTTATACAATGGTATTTAGATCATGAAGGAAAAGTCACTTATGCAAATTCTAAAGAAAAGCGCTGCGGACCAGATAGTTACGATAGTGCCAGTGCTATGTTTAGCGCACTCATAGCGGGGGGGTTCTTACCTTATGGCTCGGGACTTGGTTCGATGTCTTTACTACTTCAATTAGATAATGTCTTATTACACGAAATCAAACGAAATGAAATCCAAGCTGGCGATATCTTTATCGCTGGTTTTAAGCGAAAACACCTATCTGAACATGCCTATACAGGTGTTGCTTTGGACTTTCATAATGTTATATATTGTATTGAAGATGCTGATGGCATCATTCGGACTACCAATCATGGTTGGTCCAATCGTTCAGTTAAATGGTACCGTTTAGCGGAACCGATTGATACAGATTTTAAACCGAGGAAATATATTTCAGGAAAAACAGTTTTTGTTAGATGAGTTGAACTTTTTAATGAAAATAAACGAATTATGAGAAATTTACGAATAAAAGGGATAAGAACTGTTTCTTTATAATTACAAGTTTGTAAAACGGTTGTAATTTCTTTATTGATTAGAAATTTGATGATAGAATGGTATTGAAGTGTCTTATTAGAACAAGAAGGAGCGTAGTGACATGAAATTAAATAAAATTAAAAGATTAGGAAAATCTTTACTATTATTATCCGCTATTGCGTTAGCACCAGTTTCAACGGCAATAGCTCAATCTACACACACTGTCCAAAACGGTGAGTGGCTATGGGGAATCGCAAGACAATATGGTGTCACAGCGGGCGATATTATGGCAGCAAACGGCCTAACGAGTGAGTGGATTGATGTTGGAATGACTTTATCTATTCCGGCATCAGGTAGTGGCGTAACTGACAACGGTGGTTACTATACTGGAGCTCAATCAGGTGTCCATACAGTATCAGCAGGCGAATACTTAGAAAGTATCGCTTATATGTACGGTGTGACAGTTGATCAATTAATGGCATGGAATGGCTTAACAAGTACTTGGATAGACGTTGGTGACCAACTTGTCCTTTATGGTCCTTCAAATGCAACACCAGCTTACGATTATGACTATGGCTATGATTACGGTCAAAGCTATGATAATTCGTATACAATCCAATCTGGAGACACATTATCAGGTATCGCAGCCGTTTACGGTGTGAGCGTTTCAGAATTAATGGCTATGAACGGTCTTGGAACTGACTGGCTAATCGCGGGAAATAAAATTTCAGTACCTAACGGACCGGTTGATTATCAAGCACCTCCAGCATGGACACAAGCAAATGCACAAAATGGTGCCCATATTGTTCAATCAGGTGATATCTTATCAAGTATCGCTTTAACATATGGTGTAACCGTTGACGAACTACGTGCGTGGAACGGTTTAACATCTGACTGGTTAGATGTTGGAGACGTCATTTACGTGGTGCCAACAGGTGGACCAGTTCAAACAACACCTGAGCCAACACCAGAAACACCGACAGAAACTCCAACGGATACAGAAGAATCATCACAAGAATCTGATGCTTCTAGCGAAGATGAAGAAGCAACTGATGACGAAACTGGAACAATTAACTTAGCTGATTTACCAGAAGCAGCACGTCCAGAAACACATGTTGTTCAAACAGGTGACAACGTATGGCGTATTGCTGAGCAATATAGCATTTCAGCTGACAGTTTACGTAACTGGAACAATTTAGAAGATGATAGTCTATTAGTTGGGACAGAACTATTTGTTTCTAACCCTGCATTAATTCCAGAAGTGCATGAAGTTGCGGAAGGTGAAAACCTTTATACAATCGCAATGGATTACAACACGACTGAGCAATTAATTATGGAATGGAATGAATTAGAATCAAACGAAGTCGTTGAAGGCGACATGATTGTTGTATCAGATCCACGTCCAGAAACTCATGAAGTAGAGCCTGGCCAAACTTTAGAACAAGTGGCTGAATTATACGAAATTACTTTAGAAGAATTACGTGAGTGGAACGGTATTCCTGAGACAGTAACGATTGTTAACGGTACGTTAATCGTATCAAATCCAACTGGAACAGATAATGAAACAACAAACAGTATTGAACCTGTTGAATCTGGAGAAGTGTCAGAAACTTTTGAAGAATCTACGGAGGAAGCTGCTGCGGACGAATCAACAACTGAAGAATCTGCTGAGTAATACAATGAATCATAACAACGCAAAAGCGCCAGGAAGTGTTTATCTTCCTGACGCTTTTTTGAATGTGAAATTTTTTAAGCAAAGCTTCCCCAAGCAGCATATTGACCTGCGATCGTTCCAGTAACAAAAGCAGCTGTAATATTATAGCCACCTGTATAGCCGTTAATATCTAATAACTCACCGCAGAAGAATAAGCCTTGCATGAATTTTGATTCCATTGTTTTAGGATCAACTTCTTTTGTCGACACTCCGCCACCAGTCACAAAGCCTTTTTCAATCGGTTGTGAACCCGTTGCCGTTAATGGGAAGGTTTTGACTGTCTTCCATAAAGCATCCACTTCACTGTGGACAAGCTGTTTATAAGGTTTCGTTGCATCGATATTTGCTAGAAGGCAAACAACTTCTGCCATTCGCTCCGGCATCCACTGTTTTAGAATATTTGTTAATTGCTTTTCACGCGCTTCTTCAGCAGTTTGCTTCATCTCTTCTAAAGTTTCATTTGGTGCTAAGTCAATCGATAAATGACATAACTCTTCACCCGTTGCGTGTAAGTATTGGTTCACGTGCCCACTACAACGCAGAATGGCGGGTCCTGAATAACCAAAGTGTGTAAAAATCATATCCATTTGATGATTCACAATAGCTTTTTCACCCACCGGCCCATTCCAAACTGTAACGTTCACATCGCGCAGTGACACACCGCGGAGTAATTTTTCCGAAATAATTCGATCATCGGATAAGAGGGGCGCCTCTGTTGGATATAAACGCTCAATGGAGTGGCCAGCTTTTTTTGCCCAAGCATAAGCATCTCCGGTTGCGCCCGTTTTTGGATAAGCGCGACCACCAGCAGCAAGTACAATTGAATTCGCTGTGATTGTCTCCCCAGCAACGGTCGTCAAGCCTTTTACTCGCTGTGTCTCGCGGTCATAAATTAATGAATCAACCGGATCTTTCATCCGAATTGTTACGCCTAAGTCATTGATAATATCCACTAATGTATCTAAAATCGTACGGGCACGGTCAGTCACAGGGAACATGCGTCCATGATCTTCCTCTTTTAATTCCACACCTGCTTGATTGAAGAATGCGATAATATCTTCCTGATCAAACTGATTTAAAGCACTATATAAAAATTTGCCATTCCCAGGAATGTGTGTGATTAGATCCTCACGCGTCGTCCGGTTCGTAACATTACAACGACCGCCGCCGGATAAAAGCAATTTTCGTCCTAATTTAGGATTTTTCTCGATTAATAAAGTGCGTGCCCCTTGTTGAGCAGCGTTAATAGTTGCCATTAAACCGCTTGATCCGCCCCCAATAACGATTACATCATAATCTGTCATATGTCCACCTACTTCTATATATTTCTTGGTCATTATAACAGAAAATATTTATTAAAGTTCGATTTGTGCAAAATTTAAGCGTGTGCGTTTCTCAAGAGTTTTAGTAAATTGATAACTGATTTCAAAATCAACCATCCCGTGAATTAACGTTCCTAGCCCCACTAGGATGATTAAAATAAATATAAAATTATCTGACGTTGCGTTCACGCCAGCTGCAGTTAAGAGATAAACCACAATCACTTCGGCGATTGCATGAATTAAATTTACAAAGAAACTAAAGAGCGTTCGTGACTTTACGTTTACTAAAGTGTTAGATAGTTTCTTCAAATATAGCGCACCGACTGTCGCGAAAACGATATGCGAAAGGGCACGAAGAACAATCGTGATCGGGAAGCCAGCTGCAACGAAACCTAAAGTAGTCCCAACAGCAACAATGGCTGCAATCTTTGGTGATCGAAACATAGCCATAACAATTGGGATATGACTTCCAAGTGTGTATGAAGCAGGACCTAAAATAATTTTTATAGGCATAATCATAGGAATTAAAATACCCAGTGCCGTTAATAAACTTGCAATCACTAAATCGCGGGTGTTTTGTCTTTGTTGTGTCATGATGATTCTCCTCGGAAAGTTTTTCGTCATTATATCGTAACGGGACGCCAGGTGTCAAGACACCTGTAAAGTGCTAGAGGTGATTCAAATACCTCTTTGAATCGAAGAACTTTATTTTCTTATTAGAGAAGGGTATACTTTATATAGAAAAGGAGTGATGTTCATGCCACAATTAGCTTATGAACCATTAACGGAGCCGACTTTAACATGCGAAAAAGTATTTTCAGTTCAACCTATTTTTTCCAAAAAACAAATTCAAAAGTTTTACGATCAGGCGTCAATTAGTCGGGTAGCTATTGGACATGTCATCTCACTAGATGAAGAACAAATTATTCTATTAACTTCAGATGAACCCGAAGAGAATCCAACAGTGACCCAACATTTACTTGAAGATTTACAATTTGAATTAGGGAAGCTAGTGAAACGTGAACCATCATCCGACATTGTAAAAAGACAGCAAAGACTAATTAATAAATACGATCGAATTATTGATGCGATTGAAGCTTTACCAGAAACAAGCGACGAAATCGTTGATCGTGATTTAATTGCTGAAAAATTATCATGTTAATAAGCGGATAAAAACTAAGCAAAAGGAGCGATATATATATAAATGGAACAATTAACTTATGAGGGACAAGCGAATTCAAATTTAGCTTGTGAACTTGGCTTTCAAAAGAGAAATGTTAAATCAAAAGCACAACTACAAAATTTTTATGACCAAATTTCTAGAAACAATTCGGCAGCAGGACATATCCTTGGCCTAGGTACAGACCAAGTCATGTTAATGATTGAAGATGCACCAGAAGGCGAAGCTACAGTATGCCAACATTTATTAGAAGATTTACAAAGAGAATTACAAAAGCAAGTTGACCGTGAACCAACCGTGAGTGGTGTCAAAAGACAACAACGTTTAATTAACCGCTATGCAAATATTTTAGAAGCGATTGAAGCTCTGCCAGAAACGAGTGAAGACGCAGAATTTGAAGAATTAACCGTTTCAAGTGTTCACGATTAGACAAAAAAACCGCCTCAAGGCGGTTTTTAATTTTCCGAAAGTAAGATACCAGCAGCTTTCAAACTCGCTTTAATTTGCTCGAATTCTTTAATTGAAGGGGTTGTAATGGTATGGATATGAATTCCATTCGTTAAAGTACTCAACATTTCACCTTCATGCTGCGACATTTGCTGAACAAATTCTTGAATGTCATCATCCGTATTTATCTGAAGTGACGCCTTTAAGACACCATATATAGGATGCTCAACTTCGACATCTTCAATGGCTCCACCTGCGTCAACAATAATTTGAAGTTCTTCCTCTGTTTGCTCGGCAGAATGAAGGCACGCTAACTTACCGCGGTATCTGCCAGATGCAGCTGCTTTCATCGCTGAAGCAAGAAGGTAACCTTGATTGGTCGCAATAATTTCGATATTCCGTGCCCGTAGTAGGGCAATATCCCCTACGATAATTTGTCTACTTACTGCAAATTTACTTGCCAACTCTGTTGCCTTTATTGGCGCCGTTGCTTCTTCCAGTATTGATACGATCTCTTCACGTCTATCCATTGCTTTCATAAGCCTTCCTCCAATCAAATATTTAATTGTAGTATACCACATAGAATATTTAAAATAATTACCGAAACTTGCTTGACTAATTGGGGTGTTTCATAGTACAATAACTGACGGTATTGTTTACCACCACTATAGAGCCCCGGAAACTCAATAGTAATGTAAACAACTAGATTTATAAATGGAGGAAAATAACGTGCGTCAAACATATATGGCTAAGAAAAATGAAACTGAACGCAACTGGGTAGTTGTAGATGCAACTGATATCCCATTAGGGCGTCTATCAACTGTAGTGGCTTCAATCTTACGTGGTAAAAACAAACCAACTTATACACCACATGTAGATACTGGAGATTTCGTAATCGTAATCAATGCTGAAAAAGTTGCATTAACAGGTAAGAAAGCAACTGACAAAATGTACTACCGTCACTCAGGTCACCCAGGTGGAATCAAATCTAACACTGCTGGTGATTTACGTGAAAACAAACCTGAACGTTTAATCGAATTATCTGTAAAAGGTATGATTCCTGATAACCGTTTAGGACGTAAACAATTAACTAAATTACACGTCTATCGTGGTGCTGAGCATGGACATGCTGCTCAACAACCAGAAGTATTAGACATCACAAACTTAATTTAAGGAGGGGAAATTTAAATGGCTAAAGCAGAATATTTAGGTACAGGTCGCCGTAAAAACGCATCAGCTCGTGTACGTTTAGTGCCAGGAACAGGTGTATTCAACATTAACAACAAATCACTTGAAGAATATATCCCATTCCCTCACTTACACGAAGTAATGAAACAACCATTCGCAGCTACAGAAACGTTAGGTAACTACGACGTTTTAGTAAATGTTCACGGTGGTGGAGTTTCAGGTCAAGCAGGAGCAATCCGTCACGGTATCGCTCGTGCATTATTAAATGTTGATCCTGACTTCCGTCCAACATTAAAATCAGCAGGTCTACTGACTCGTGACCCACGTATGGTTGAACGTAAAAAAGCAGGACGTAAAAAAGCACGTAAGAGTGCACAATTCTCAAAACGTTAATATTTATATATTATATGTTCAAGACATCTTCCAATTGGAAGGTGTCTTTTTTTGTGGAAATATAGATCTGTGTCCTTGAGAAATCCTCAGGGACACAAAAGTAGTCAAGCGTGCGCTTGAGAAACTCTCAGGGACACAAAAGCAGTCAAACGTGCGCTTGAGAAACTCTCAAGAACACAAAAGCAGTCAAACGTGCGCTTGAGAAATCCTCAGGGACACAAAAGCAGTCAAACGTGCGCTTGAGAAATCCTCAGGGACACAAAAGTGCCCAAACATGTCCTTGAGAAACTCTCAAGGACACAAATCAGCTCAAACGTGCGCTTGAGAAACTCTCAAGAACACAAAACTACTTAACTATTTTATCTTTGTAACGATATATCTTATTAGGTTGGTAATACTCAATGAGTTTACGTGGGTTTTGGTAACCTCTACCGTATTTTGTAAAGTTTCGGCGAAGACAGCTATTCAAAAACGACTTATTAAATAGTCCATCAAAATACTCAGTTAACTCAGACAAATAAATATCCTTATGGTGATACAAAACACCATATTTACAAATTTCTTCAACTGCAAACTTCTCTTTTGAAAAAGAGCTACCACAAGAGCAAAGGAAATGTCTATTTCCATTATCGAATTCGCGTGATTGGCAAACAGGACATTTCCAACCGCGGTGCATCAACTTTTTATCCAGTATTGGCGGCAAGTAGGGGCATTCCAAATCATTTTTCAAAAAGGCATTTATAATCCGTTCAGATTTATGTGAACGAGGGTGAATTTGGATATTACGAAGGTAATTCCGTATTTCATTTGGCATCATGCATTTGATCTCAGTATTTGGTACACCACTTAAACTAGCATGTTGATTTATAAATATTAAATTTCCATTTATCTGAACTTCAGGCAAATTATTCCGATATAACCACTCTTTAATAAAGCGGACATGTTCCTGCGCTTTGGATAAGGGGTTGCGAAGTACTTCATTATTATTGACGGAAAATTTATCGTTTTCAAAATGCAGCGACCCTTCAAAATTCTTGATATCAATAAGTTCAATTGTTTTGTGATTAAAGATAACAAAATCAATTTGATGGTATTGATCAAACACATTAAACCAAAAGTCTTTGAATACATATGCATCTTTGTGCAAATATTTAGGAATCCAATCGTTTTTAAACTGTCCTTCACCAATATTGCCTAATAAACCGATGTGTAATTTATATTTTTCTGAAGCATCTAACTGATTAAATTCATTCATAACCATAAGCCATTGTGTTTGTAATGTTTTCATAAATAGTTACACCTCCATATATATATACAAAATTTTTGCCTGATTCCATTAATTTATTTTTCGATTTATAAAAAATGTTTAACGAAATAAAGGACTAATACTCGTTATGTGTTAGAATTAATACAACTGTGTTAGGCAAAGGGAGAGTAGCTTTATTTGCTAGACCAATCAATAAAAGTTCTATAAATATTGGATAGAAGCAATCTTGAATGAGTACACCACATTAGAATCATTGAACTGGAGATAATTATGTCAAATATTATGTTAGTGAAATTACAAGAGAAACATTTTGAAAACTATTTAAATTTGAACTTGAAAACAAAGGTTATTTTGAAGAAATGGTTCCGAGCCGTGGGGATGATTATTATAACTTAGAAACATTTATACAAAGAAACAAAGCTTTAATCGACGAACAAGATCAAGGTTTATCTTATTTTTATTTAATTATGAATCAAGAAGGTGTAGTTCTTGGAAGAATGAATTTAGTGGATATCGAACAACCAAAGAGGCGTGGTCATGTCGGCTATAGAGTGGGGAAAGCATATACTGAAAAAGGAATTGCTAACAAGGCGTTGAGGATACTATTAGATACCACCAATCAGTTAGGCGTCAGACAGATATCAGCGAAGACAACTACAATTAACATAGCATCCCGAAAAATCTTAGAGAAAAATGAATTTCAATATATTGAAACAGCCAAAGATGAATTTAAAATGAATGGACACTTATTATCGTTTATTTATTATAGGTGGGAGAAATCATAGATAACTTATCGTGTAAGAAGTTAGTAATCGTGTCTTAATCGCTGATAGAAGTTATTGTCTGTAATATAAATTCGCATCAAAATAGTTTAAGCAGAATAGACCATCACTGCTGAACGAGGTAAAGCAAGTGTGTCAATGAAAGATTTTTACACAGCATTATCATATATAAATGAAAAGATTTATAAACCAAACGGCATTGCGATTTCATCAATCCAAGAAGAGAAACAAAATGCTAAGTACGGAGCAGGTATCTTTAAAGTATCTTCAACATCAGTCCGTTTTAGAGTCGCAAATATTACACTAACAAAAATAGGTCAATTTGTTGCCATTTGGGAAAAAGATGATAATGATAAAAACCAACCTTATAAACACTCGGCGGCACCTGATTTATTAGTTGTTACGGTATTTAAAAGTGAAAATGAATTTGGCCAATTCATTTTACCAAAAGAAGAGCTTTTCAGACAAAGCATCCTCATTTCAAGCTCTACAAAAGGGAAAATGGCATTAAGAGTTTACCCTAGTTGGGATATACCGACTAGCAATCAAGCGACAAAAACACAGGAATGGCAGCTACCTTATTTCGTTGATATGAGCGACCCAGGTAAATTAGATATTGAAAAATTGATGAGACTGTATTCCGTTTAAATAAAAAGTTGTTACTTGACAATTTATCAGGTAAAATGATTCATTGTGAAAATAGACAGAGGTCAGTGGCGTCACGAGATGAGTTCTGCGAATGAAACAACAAACTATAAACCCTTAATATAAACAGAGTGTGTAGATGAAAAGATGAAGGCGGTGGAAGAATGAATTCAAAAGAGAAAATGTTAGAGATTATTAAAAAGAAACAGGTTGGTGGCGGAAGATCTAAAAAAATGGCCGAGCCAAAAAATAATATAAAAAATATGCGTAAAGGGCCAAAGATATTTAATAAGTAAGCTAAATATCCCTGTCACGTGCAGAAAGATACCTCTTATAGATTAGGAAGGTATTTTTTTATGCGAAAAATGACGTGAAGTTGAGGGTGGAAAAGAAATAACCTAAACCATTATTGAATATGCTACAATAAAGTTGAATGAAATGATAGCGGTTTCTAGGAGGAAGTATGAATGGGAGAACATGAAGTGATTGAGCAAGATAAAAGCAAATTTATAGACTCATTAACAGTTCACTTGAGCAAGTTAAGTCGAAAGATGTTGAAAATTGATACACGAGAAGAAGTATTAAAGTATATAACGGATTCATTCTTGAATGTTTTCAATTGCGATGTTGTCGCAATTGGAATAATCGAAGGAGATCAATTAGTAATGAACTCGAGTGGAGAAGAATCTTCTAAGCTCGATGTATTATTTCCAGCTAAAGATATTAATCCATTATTATTAGAAGGAAGTATGACAAAAGAAAATGATTTATTAGCACACGACTCGGTATTAAGAAATTATTTTGACGACAACAATTTTTCAACGTGGTTTACAATGCCAATCTCAGATGAAGATATAGCTCACGGTCTCGTTATTGTAGGATACCAAGAAGATACGATACTATATGATGAGATGCGAAGCCACTTTGATGAGTTAGGTGAGTATGTAGCGATTGTATTAGATTTGATTAATCGAAACAAACATAAAAGAAAATCAATGTTTGATATGCACCTAATAGCTAATCAAAAGGATCATGATACAACAGTGGATGAACTTGTATCGATTGTTACAGGATTTAGTGGAAGGGAATCACAGTCAAATTCTGCAGCTATTTATCTCTTTAATGAAGAAAAGAACAGTTTAATTATGCAACCAGCAACTTATGGATATGTAAAGAAAGATAGTATTATCGAATTAACCGAAGATAATTTATTGAATACATACTTTCCAAACGTAGAGCGAGTGGGTCACCATTCAATAACGGTTCCTTTAACCGTAGATATGGAATTAATTGGCGTTTTATATGCTGAGAAAGACTCAGAGCACATCTATACTGGCTATGATTTAGATCAATTAGAAATATTTGGAAATTACTTTTCAGCTAACTATGAAAATATGCAACTGATTAATAAAGAGAAAGAACAGAAGAAAGCATTAGAGAATATGCTTAAGGTTCAACAAGAAATGATGAAATTTACAATAAAATCAGATGGCTTTACAGAAATGAATGAGAAGTTAGGGGAACTACTTAATAGTAGTATCATCTTATATGATCGCTTTTTCAATGTGATAGATTTTTACTTACACGATGATGATGTATTTTCAAAGCAAGCAGTTAAAGAAGCTGGAATGTACGCTAGAAAGAATCGCACATTAAAACAAGTGACGTTTGATTTTGTTATTAATGAAGATTATATTTTTGATGGTATGCCAATATCTGATGGTAAAGAAATACATGCTTATATTGGAATTGCTTTGCCAGATAATTTTGACATGGAACTCCTAGCCTTGACTATTAATATGATTAAAAACGTATATTCTTTACAATTTACAAAACAAAAAATTGCAATCAATGCTCAAGAACAAATAAAAGGATCATTTGTAGAGCGTTTGTTGTACAAATCTATTGAGGATGTACAGGACATTTTAGAATATGCCAATTTATTTAACTGGGATTTGTATATGCCTTATAGAATTTCAATCTTAAGAATAAGCTTACCAGAGTATTCAGCTCAGAATATCATTGAAGAAAAGGCAAAAACCAATAAACATATTGATCTTATGCGTGTATTGATTACAAATTATAATAGTAAGGTCATTACAGCAGTTATCGAGGATCAATTAGTGATTTTTACGCCCGTAACTAAAGAAATTTCGA
This sequence comes from Ruoffia sp. FAM 20857, assembly GCF_045528645.1. Taxonomy (NCBI): domain Bacteria; kingdom Bacillati; phylum Bacillota; class Bacilli; order Lactobacillales; family Aerococcaceae; genus Ruoffia; species Ruoffia sp. FAM 20857. Next base: position 55,435 of record NZ_JBGQRB010000003.1, on the reverse strand, counting down.
AAAACTACTGGGAGAATCAATACAATTACTTGAAGCGTTCTATAGAAGAAAATGGATATGCGATAGACTTTGTCATTGGAATCGGTGGGATTGCTGAAATACCAAGTCAATATTATGAAAATTATCAAAAAGCCCAACAAGTGACGAATATTTTACTAAAATCTGAATTTGAACAACCATATGCTTTTTTTGACCAAATGGGATCTTACACAATACTTAATTGGGTCAAGGAGAATCCAGCGTCTGAGTTGTTTGTTAATAATTATCTAAAAAAGTTATATGAATTATCAGATAATCAACAAGTTGATTTGTTCGACACATTGAAAGTCTTTTTAGCGAATAATGGTAATGTGAGTGCGACAGCTAGTGAATTATACATTCATAGGAGTTCGTTAAATTACCGTCTAGAAAAGATTCAAGGAATTTTAGATCTTGAACTTGATAATTTCGATGAACGATTTAATCTTGTCTTAGCATATAAATTATATGAACTTCATGGAAATGATATTTTTAAATAAGATGATTATAGAATAAGCTTTGCTTTAATAGCGAAGCTTTTTTGTATCTCTTTGACCGTTTTGAAAGCGTTTTCCTACAAAGTGTTCAAAAATCAAAATTTTTTTCCGCATAACCTACAATGATACCGCTTTCAGTTAAAGGTATTATATGAGTATAAATAAGATAACCGATATGAAAGGCGGAAGTAAAATGGCAAATATTAAAACAATTGGAGTGGTTGGAGCAGGAGCAATGGGAGCAGGTATTGCGAATGTAATGGCTACGAATGGATATAAAGTTATTTTAAGAGATATTAAAGAAGAATACGTACAAAGTGGTTTAGATAGAATTAACAAATTCATGGATAACAGTATTAAACGTGGGAAGTTAACAGAAGAAGGTAAACAAGAGGTTCTAGATCGAATTACAGCGACAACTTCTCTACAAGATATGAAAGATGTTGATTTAGTGATCGAAGTAGTCATTGAAGATATGGATATTAAACAACAAGTATTTAAAGAGTTAGATGAAATTGTACGTGAAGATGTTGTCTTAGCAACAAATACATCATCAATGTCTATCACTGAGATTGCATCTGTTGTAAAAAATCCATCACGTGTAGCAGGAATGCACTTCTTTAACCCAGCACAAATCATGAAGTTAGTTGAAGTTATTCGTGGATTAGAGACATCAGATGAAACAGTCGAAACGTTACGCCAAGTAGCTGAAAGTGCTAAAAAAGAAGTTGTAGAAGTGAAAAAAGACGTACCCGGATTTATTGTGAATCGTATCATGATTCCACAATTTATCGAAGCCATTAAAGTCCTAGAAGAAGGTATTGCATCGAAAGAAGATATCGATAAAGCAATGCTTTACGGATTAAACCATCCAATGGGTGCTTTTGAATTACAAGATTATGCTGGTGTAGATATCGGATACTTTGTAATGGAGTACTTCCAAAAAGAGTTTGCGGATAACCGTTGGGCTCCGCCTTTATTAATGAAGAATATGATGCGAGCAGGACGTAACGGTAAGAAATCAGGTAAAGGATTCTACGATTACGACTAATTTAAATTGAAGTGAATTCAGATTGAGTGTTTAAAAGAATAAAAACATTAAAAGGAGAATCTAAATGGTGAAAAAAAATAAAGTGATTTCTTATTTAGAGGCCGCAGAATTAGTGAATGACGGCGACTTACTGGCTACTGCGACTTTTGGGCTAGGAGGATTACCAGAACAATTATTAGTCGGAGTGAAAGAACGTTACGAAAAGGAACAACATCCAAAAGACATTACATTCATGTGGTCATGTGGAATTGGTAATAATACACCTGGAAGAGGTGCAGACCACCTATTAGCAGATGGTTTATTAAAACGTATCATTGCAGGACATGTTGGATCATCTCCAAACACAGTAAAAGCAATTGTAGACAATAAACTTGAAGCATACTTATTCCCTCAAGGAGTATTCACTCAATTATATAGATCAATCGCTGGTGGGAAACCCTTCTTAACAAAAGTTGGATTAAAGACATTCGTGGATCCGCGTTTAGAAGGTGCTAAATCAACACCAAAGACGACTGAAGAGCTAGTTCGATTAGTTGAATTCGATGGAGAAGAGTGGCTAAAATATCCAGATTTCGATATTGACGTTGCATTCATCCGTGGTACATACGCTGATGAGAACGGGAACTTAAACGTACAAGACGAGACATGTAAATTAGAGCAACTTGAGTTAGCTATGGCGACTAAAAACAAGGGCGGTATAGTTATTGCTCAAGTTAAAAAAGTCGTTGAAAATGGTCAACTTCATGCTAAAGAAATTCTTGTTCCAGGTGGTTTAATTGATTATATCGTTGAATCTGAACCAGAATATCACTACCAAACAATGGGTACGTATTTTAATCCAGAGTTCTCAAACGATGTAAAAGTACCATTAGGAACTGAGAAACCATTACCGTTAACGACACGTAAGATTATCGGACGTCGTGCTGCAATGGAATTATCTCCAGATTCATTAATTAACCTTGGTATTGGAACACCAGATATGGTTGCATCTGTTGCAAATGAAGAAGGTGTAGCTGATCAATATACAGTAACGTTAGAGATGGGATTATGGGGTGGTAAGCCAAATAGTGGCTTAGACTTCGGAGGTGCACGCAACGCTGAAGCATCAATACCAATGGCAAACCAGTTTGATTTCTATGATGGTAACGGTCTGGATTTATCAGTTTTAGGTATTGGTGAGATTGATGCAGAAGGAAATAATAACGTAACAAAATTTGGACCTAAAGTACCTGGCCCAGGTGGTTTCATTAACATTTCGCAAAATACGCATCACTTAGTTTTCGTTGGATCCTTTACAATTGGTGGAAAAGCTCACATTGAAGACGGAAAATTAGTTATTACTGATCAAGGTAAAGGACCGAAATTTGTTAATAAGGTTGAGCAAGTCAGTTTCTCAGGTAAGTACGCTACTGAAAATGGACAAAAACTTCTATATGTAACAGAGCGAGCAGTTTTTGATTTGCATGATGGAAGAATCAGATTAATTGAATACGCACCAGGTGTAGATGTTCAGAAAGACATTTTAGATTACATGGAATTTGAATCTTTAATTTCAGAAGACTTAAAAGAAATGAACCCAGATATTTTCCAAGAAAATTGGGGCGGTTTAAAAGACATTATTAAAGAAAATAGTTTGAAGGCATAATACATATTCAAGATACAAAGCACAAAACATTAGGAGGACTTATAAATGGTTAAAGAGTCAAGAGCAGATAAAGATTTTCAAGAAGAAAAGTTTTTCTATTCAGATTTATATAACTATTCATCAAAATTAACAGAGGGTGAAAAAGAAGTTTTAGCTGAATTAGAAGAAGTATTAAAAAATGACTTACACCCTGTATTAGTAAAGCATTGGCATGATGCGACGTTCCCATTAGAAGAAGTACAGAAAATTTTAGACTTAAATTTAATGGACGATCCTCGTCTATTAGAAGGCCGCGAAGATGGTTATATTTCTCAATTATTCCGTGGATTCCGTTCGTATACCATTGCAAAAACTGACCCAGTTTTAGGAACGTTCTATACACAAAATGGTGGATTATACCATGAATGTGTTCGTTTAGGTGGTAGTGAAGAACAGGTAGCAGAATTAATGCCAGGTGTCCGCTCTTTTGATAACTGGGGAGCATTATGTATGACAGAGCCAGATCACGGATCAGACGTAGCTGGAGGAATGGCAACAACTGCAACACGTGACGGTGATACGTGGACACTAAACGGTCACAAAAAGTGGGTTGGAGGCGCATCAATTGCTGATATGTTAGCAATATTTGCACGTGATACTGAAGATGGTCAAGTTAAAATGTTCTATATTCCACGAGAAACAGAAGGAGTAGAGACCTTTGTTACACCAGAGAAAGCATTTTTCCGTTCGATGCCAAATGCGGAGATTATTATGAAAGATGTAAAAGTACCTGAGTCTCAACGTGCTCAAAAGGTTAACTCATGGAAAGACGTTGCTAAAATCCTTCGTAATACACGCTCAGACGTAGCATGGTTACTAGCTGGAGCAACAGCAGGAGCATTTGAAGCTGCATTAAAATATACACGTGAACGTGAACAATTTGGAAAACCAATTGCTAGTTTCCAATTAATTCAAGAGAAATTAGCTCGTATGGCAATGAACGCACAAGCGACATTAGCCTTTGCTTACCGTTTAGCTGAGCAACAAGAAGAAGGTATCTATAAAGAAGAAGCGTCATCAATGGCTAAGTTACATAATGGATTAAGAGCAAGAGAAACAGCAGCATTAGCTAGAGAAGTTGCTGGAGGAAATGGCTTATTACTTAAATATGATATTCCAAGATTCTTCGCTGATATTGAAGGTATGTATACATATGAAGGAACACATGAAGTGAATTCATTAATCATTGGACGTTACTACACAGGTATCGGGGCATTTATTTAAGCCATTAAGACTGACATTTAAAGCCTTGTATATGTTCGTTATACAAGGCTTTTCTTAAAAAATAATCGAATCATTGTACTAGGAAAGGGAGAAAAACATGTTAAAGCAAAAACAAGAAGAAATTGTAATCGTTGGAGCAGCGCGTACACCTGTAGGAGCGTATTTAGGAGACTTAAAAACAGTTCCAGTTGAAGACTTAGGAGTTATCGCATTAGAAGAAGCAATTAAGCGTGCTAATGTAGCTAAAGAGGATATTCAAGAGGTTATTGTTGGACACGTTACAGGGTCACAAACAACGAATAACTTGGGGAATATTATCGGAATCAACGCCGGCTTATCTAAAGCCATGACAGGGATGACAATTAATCGAATTTGTGGATCAGGTATTCAATCTGCCGTTTCTGCAGTACAAGAATTATTATTATCGAACAAAACGATGATTGCCGCTGGAGGAGCAGAATCTTTATCTCGAGCTCCATTCTACTTACCAGAATCAGTTCGGTACGATGGATTTAAAATGGGAGATCAAACTCTTATTGATGCTAACTTAGAAGGACACCGTTCTGCATCTGGTAAAGATTCTGGAGTTGGGCATATGGGTAACACTGCTGAGAACGTAGCGCGTAAGTATTCAATTACACGTGAACGTTCAGATGAATTCGCCGTTGAGTCTCAACGTAAAGCAGCTAAAGCTTTAGAAGATGGGCGCTTCGCTCAGGAAATCGTTCCAGTTGATGTACCAGGTCGTCGTGGGAAAGTTACAACTGTAGAAACAGATGGTCACCCTCGTCCAGGTACAAGTATGGAAAGCTTAGCTAAGCTAAGACCAGCTTTTGAAAAAGATGGCGTTGTAACAGCTGGTAATGCTTCAGGATTAAACGATGGAGCGGCTTTCGAAATCTTTACAACTAAATCTGTAGCTGAAGAAAAAGGCTTAGAAGTTATGGCAAAAGTTGTAGACTATCAAATTGCTGGTTGCGAACCTGAATATATGGGACTTGGTCCAGTTTACGCTATTAACCAATTACTTGAACGTCAAGGCTTAGACTTAAAAGAAGACATTGATATCTTAGAAATTAACGAAGCATTTGCTGCTCAAACAATCGGATGTTTAATTGAATTAGGTATTGAAGAAGATTCTGATTTCTACAAAAACAACTTTAACCCACACGGTGGTGCAGTTGCTTTAGGACACCCATTAGGAATGTCAGGTGCACGTATTATTACGTCATTATTATATGAATTCAAGAACCGGCCAGACGCTCGCTATGCGATTGCATCAGCTTGTATCGGTGGAGGACAAGGTATCGCACTATTATTAGAGAACGGAAACTACAATAAATAATTTTAGAAAAGATCATTTGATTTAAATTTGAGGAGTGAAAGAATGAGTGAACAATTTACAGCTGCGATTATCGGAGCAGGAACAATGGGATCAGGAGTTGCCCAAAAGATTGCTCAAGAAGGTATTCCAGTGACATTAGTAGATGTGACACAAGAGCAAGTTGAAAATGGACTACAAAAAATTAAAGACATGTTAAATGAAGGTGTTGATCGCGGCGTCTTCACTGAAGCCTACGTGAAAGAAACATTAGATTTAATTACATTAACAACTGACTATAATGATTTAAAAGATATCGACTTCGTTGTTGAAGCAGTCTTTGAAGATATGGGTGTGAAGACAGAAGTACTTCAAAAATTAGATGGCATCTTAAAAGAAGAAGCAATTCTAAGTTCGAATACATCAAGTTTCTATATTCGTGACTTAGCAAAAGTGACTAACCGTCCAGATCGCTTTATCGGAATGCACTACTTCTTCCATCCAGCTAAGAACCGCTTATTAGAGATTATCTCACATGAAGGAACAAGTGAAGAAACTGTTGCGATTGCCAATCGTTTCGCTGATTTACATAATAAAACAGCCATTACAGTTAAAGACTCACCAGGTTTCGCTGTTAACAGATTCTTCGTACCATGGTTAACAGAAAGTGTACGCATCTATGAAGAAGGTGTTGCAAATAAAGCAACGATTGATAAAGCTGCAGAGCAAACGTTTAAGATTGGCATGGGACCATTCACATTAATGAATGCGTCAGGTATCCCAATTGCGTATCACTCAGCAAATACTTTAGCTGCTGAAATTAGTGAATTCTATGCACCACCAAAAACTTTAGAAGATCAAGTAAACTCTAAAGAACTTTGGGATGTCGAAGATGGTGACGTCGATGAGTCGAAATTCGAAACAATTTCTAGACGTCTTTTAGGTGTATCCATCGGTGCTGCAACTGCTCTCGTTGATGAAGGCGTTGCTTCAATTGAAGATACTGACCGTGGAGCGATGGTAGGTTTAAGATGGAAGATTGGACCTTTCAAATTAGCTAACCAATATGGTGTGAAAGAAACATATGAAATGGTGAAAGAAATCAGTGATTCTAGACCTGGTTTCCCAGTTGCATCAATCTTAAGTAAACAAGCTGAATCAGGTGAACCATTTGACTTTAACTACATTGATTTAGCAGTAAGAGATGGCATTGCGACAATTACAATTAACCGTCCAGAAGCGATGAACGCTTTAAATCCAACAGTGGTTGCACAACTGGAAGAAACATTTAACAAAGCTGAAGCAGATGATTCTGTTAAAGCGATTGTCTTCAAAGGAGCAGGTAAAGCATTCGTTGCAGGAGCTGACTTGAAATTCTTCTTAGATGGCGCACAAAACGACAAAGTAGATGACATTGTAAGCTTCACTGCAAGAGGACATGATTTATTCAGACGCTTCGAAACGTCAGATAAATTAACGATCGCAGTATTAGATGGCCTATCACTTGGTGGTGGATCTGAATTAGCTTTATCTACTCAAGCGATTATTGCAACTGATAAAGGATCATTCGGCTTCCCAGAAAGTGGCTTAGGAATTTACCCAGGTTACGGTGGAATGTTACGTTTCAACAAACACTTAGGTAAAGAATTAACAAAATACTATGTATTAACAGGACGCGGCATTTCAGCTCAGCAAGCTCATGAATTAGGAATTGTATCTAGTTTAGTGAAGCCAGCTGAAATCAACCAAGCGATTAGCGATTTAGTTGAAGCAGGACAATTTGATAAGTACGCTGATCGTGAAATACCTACAGATTACCAAGAAATACTAACAGCCTTTTCGGATGAAAATATTGAAAAAACATTAGCAGGTGAAGCTGCTGATGGTGTATCTGAAGAGTTTGCACAAAAGACGGCAAAAACTGTTGGTTTTAAAGGACCAAACTCAGTTAAAGAGATTAAACTTATTATTGATAAGCAAACGAATTTATCTATTGATGATGGTATCGATTATGAATTATCACGCTTATCTGACATATTTAAATCTGAAGAAGCTTTAGTAGGCTTAAAAGCAACGATTGCTGGAAAACGTGCAGATTTCAGCAAGTTTAAATAAAATGTATAAAAAATAAAATAAGGAGGATTCGTTGCAATGAAAATTGATTGGTTAGCTGGAAGAGCAAATTTAACACCAAACCGCAATGCTGTTGTGGATCCGAAACTTAATAGAAAATGGAGTTATGAACAGTTAAATCAAAGAGCGGTTAACTTAGCTACGTATTTAAGGCAACAAGATGTAGGATACGGTGATCGGGTAGTTCTCATTGCTCAAAACAGTATAAGTCATCTAGATTTTCTCTTTGCTTGTACTAAAATAGGTGCGATATTTACGCCTATAAATTGGCGATTAAAAGAAAATGAATTAATGTCTATACTGAATAATAATCAACCAGTAATCGTTGCATATGAGTCAGACTTTAGATATCCATTTTATTATCAAACGGAACACTTTAGATTGATTGACGTGGATAGTGTTAAATATGACATTATCGTAAATAATGATAAGACAACAGAATTCAGAAATTATCCAGTTCAACAAGAAGATCCAGCAGTTATTATCTATACAAGTGGTTCAACAGGGCAGCCAAAAGGGGCTATGATTAGTCACCGAGCTATGATTAGCAATGCATTGAATTCTTTACCAAGTTGGGGAATAACGAAAGATGATCGAACGATAACAATCTCGCCTATGTTCCATACAGCCGGATTATTTAGCTTGGTTACACCGCTGTTAATGGCTGGAGGTGAGCTTATTATTCAGCCGACATTTGAAGCAACACTCACTTTTGAGTTAGTGAAAGAATATCAACCAACGAAAATTTTCATGGTTCCAACAATGTACTATGATTTAATGAATACACAAGAAATAGATATCTCTGAGATGACATCAGTTGATTTATTTGTATCTGGAGGCGCACCGATGTCAAGTGATGTCTATGATGCTTTTAATAATGCCGATTTACCTTTGATTGATTCATATGGTTTAACAGAAGCTGGACCAAATAATTTTTGGATAGCACCAGCAGAAGCTTCTACAAGAAGAGGATCTGTTGGAAAACCCATTATGTTTAGTGATATTTTACTCGTTGATGAATCAAATGAAGAGGTAGCTCCGGGTGAAATTGGTGAGTTACTTATTGCAGGGAATCATACGTTCAGTGGTTATTGGAATAATGAAGAAGCTACCAAAGAGGCATTTTTTAATAATTATGTTAGAACCGGTGACTTTGCGAAAGTGGATGGAGAAGGTAACTATTCTATTGTTGGTCGTAAGAAAGAAATGATAATTACTGGTGGGGAAAATGTCTACCCATCTGAAGTAGAAGAGGTCGTGATTCGACATCAACTGATTCATGATGTCATAGTTGTAGGATATCCTAATAAAAAATGGGGAGAATCTGTAGCTGCAGCTGTCATACTCAATGAACCGAGTGTAGATGCAGCAATGATCCTAGCAGAGTATTGCAAGACTCGATTAGCAGTACATAAGGTTCCAAAGTTTTACTTAGAATTCAATGAATTTCCGAGAAATTCAGTTGGTAAAATCGACAAACCTAAAATTACTAAGATGATTCTAGAAGCAGTTGAAGGACAGAAAGTTTAAGTAATTCATAGAATACGAAGGTAACATGATGCGTTTAATTTTAATTAGAACAAATAGGGGTTGATATAGATATGACTCTTCAATCCCTGCTTGTTTTGAAAACTAAATAAGGAGGTTTCTGATGGAAACCCTAGGAATTTTAGGTATTGTAGTTGCAATTATAGCTATTATTGTGATGGCTGTTAGAGGTTTACATATTGTTATTGCGGCTCCACTTGCCACATTAATCGTTATTTTAACGAATCGGATGGATATTTTTGCTAGTCTAATAGGACCAGAACAATCTTATATGGCTGGGTTAGCTGGCTTCTTAATTAATAACTTTGCTATCTTCTTGTTGGGGGCGATATTAGCCCAGTATATGGAGAAGAGTAATGCAACGATCTCCATTGCTAATTTTATTTTAAGCAAAGTTGGGCTTAAAAATAAATACGCAGTAATGGTAGCGCTATCATTGATTGCTGCTATATTAACCTATGGTGGAATTAGTTTGTATGTGGTGATGTTCGCGCTTGTACCATTAGCTAGACCGATATTCAAACGAATGGATATTAACTGGGAACTATTCCCGATTCCATTATTCTTCGGTATGGCGACATTTACTATGTCAATGTTACCTGGAGCACCATCTGTTCAAAACGCCGTCCCTACGACTGCTTTAGGAACAACATTAACATCTGCTCCTCTCTTGAGTATCGTAGCAACTATCGTGATGATTTTGTTTGGACTTGGTTATATGAAATTTGAGCTAAATAAAAGCATTCGAAAAAACGAAACATTTTACAGTTACTTAGGCGATAGTAAGCAAGCTGATTTGCCTGAAGAAGCTGAAGTGAATGAAGGTAATTTACCAAGTGTTATGTTGAGTTTAACGCCAATTATTAGTTTAATTGCGATTATATTAATCTTTAGTAAAGTACCACATATTATCTTAATTGCATTAACAGTAGCTATTATCTTAAGTGCAGTGTTATATAATAAGTACATTGAATCTCAAAACACTGTGCTTAGTAATGGTGCGGCCGGATCAGTTATGCCAGCCTTCTCTACATCGAGTTCGGTGGCTTTCGGTTCCGTATTAACGAGTGCCTCAGGATTTGCTATTATCCAAGATATGATTATGGCTATACCCGGTAATCCTATTATCGGCTTAGCTGTCGCATCATCATTACTCGCAGGTATAACGGGATCATCTTCTGGTGCGTTAGGTATTGTAATGGAAAGTTTTGCGCCTAATTACTTAGAAATGGGAATCAGTCCTGAACTTATTCACCGAGTTGCTGTTATAGCATCAGCGACATTAACGGCAGTACCACAATCTGGTGTAACAATTACGTTCAATAACTTAACAGGTTTATCAATTAGACGCGGATTTAAACACCAATTTATTATTATAAACGGTGGACATTTACTTGCACTGATTGCTGTATTGATTGTATCGGCGTTATTATATTAAAATCAAATGAGTATATATCTTGTTAATTAAAATAAATGTGGTATATTATAATCAACAATAACCAACGAAAGGACGAATCCAAATGAATTCTTTAACACAATTACAATTGAATCCATTTACAGTAAGCTTCTGGTGGAGTACAACTTCATCTGTGTGAAGCTTGATTCGTCATGCTCGCATAGATTTAAAAATCTATGCGAGTTTATAGAATAATAGTCTATTATTATCTATTTTAGAGAACCCGCTTAGATTTTTTTCTAGGCGGGTTTTTCTTTGGAATTGAATAATAATAATAGAGGGTGGAAAGATGAAACGTAAAATTGCTTATGGAGTGAGTCTATTAGTGCTCATTGGTCTTGTTTTCTCGGTTGCTACTTCGACGGAGACGACTGCAACAGAATCGGAACAGATATTGAACTTAGCAACAGCGAATGAACCCGTAGTTGATCCGGGATTAGCAACGGATAAAAATTCAGTCGCATTAATTGCGAATATCTTTGATGGGCTGACACGTCCGACAATCGAAGGGGATGTAGAACAAGGTGTTGCTCAGAGTTGGGATGTCAGTCAAGACCAATTAACTTATACGTTTCATCTGAGAGAATCCAACTGGAGTGATGGGACACCTTTAACTGCTAGTGACTTTGAATATGGATGGAAAAGGGTTTTGAATCCCGAGGTTGCCTCACCTGGTGCAGGTGAACTTTATATCATCGAAGGAGCAGAAGCTTATCATCAAGGTGAAGGGGCAGTTGAAGAGGTTCAAGTCGTGGCAGTGGATAACCTAACGCTGGAAGTGACATTAACTGAACCAATGCCACAGTTTTTAGAGCTTACGGGTAGATTACCTGAGCTATACCCGATTCCAGAACAGATTGTATCCCAGCATCCAGAGTGGGCTCAAAATGCTGGCGAATTATTTATCAATAATGGACCTTTCATGCTAAGTGAATGGAATCATCAAAGTGATTACACGATTGAGAAGAATCCAAATTACTGGGACAGTGATACGGTTCGACTTGATAAGGTATATGTTCAAGTCGTGGAATCTATGGCGACGGCTAATACGATGTATTTAAACGGTGACTTAGATTACTTAGGGATGCCTTTCCATACGATTTCACCTGAGATGATTGATATACATAAAGAATCAGGTGATTTAAACATGTCAGATATGGCAGCTTTTTATAATTATGCAATGAATACAAATGACCCTCATTTATCGAATGTTAATATTCGAAAAGCGCTCGCCTTGGCCGTGGACCGACAAGGGCTAATTGCTAATGTGACAAAAGCAAATCAAACAGCAGCATTGCGAATTGTTGGGCCGACCGCAACAAACGCGACTCAAGATGTAGCATATATTGAGGATGCTGACTATGATCAAGCGCGTAATCATCTAGAAAAAGGATTAGAAGAGTTAGGTTTAAGTGAACCAAGTGAATTACAACTTTCGATGTCAACCAATGTCAGCGAAGAACATTCAGCGGTCGCACAATTTGTTCAAGCTGGATGGAAAGAAGAGTTAGGTATCAACGTTGAGATAGAGACGACAGAATTTCAAGTTCATTTATCTAATATGAGTGAATTGAATTACCAATTAGGTCGACGCGGAGAAGGTTATGAATATTCTGATATCGCATCATTTTTAGAGCAATATTATTCGACAAACAATGGACGTAATCATACCGGCTGGGAAGATGAGAATTATCAACAACTAGTCGAAAAAGCAAGAGTAGAAACCGATTTAGAAAAACGAGAAGACTTATTATTAGAAGCAGAAGCGCTTTTTGTTGATGCCATGCCTATTGTTCCTTTGTATTTTTATACAAATGCATTTGTCGTTGGAGGTAACGTACATAATATGGAGATGGATACGATTGGTGTGATTCAGCTTAAAGATGTTTATGTAGAATAGGAGCAGTTCAATGAAAACACTATACAAACAAATTACAGACTATTTGACAGCGCAGCATGAAGAGATGGTGTCGCTGCTTAAACAACTCGTTAATATTGAAAGTGGGCCGGATCAACCTGAAGGTGTTGACGCCATTATAGAAATTTTTAAGCAAGAATTTGATCAACTTGGGCTAGTGTCTCGCACGGTTGAGATGGAGTATGCTGGTAGTACGATTGTCAGTATTTATACACCTGAAGATGTTGAAAACGACGCACCAATTGTATTAAGTGGACACATGGATACGGTATTTCAACCAGGGGTTTTAAGTGAGCATGGTTTTCGAATGGTGGACGACCGCTTTGCTAAAGGTGCTGGCATTGCGGATATGAAAGGTGGATTAGTAATTGCCCTTTATACATTGAAAGCATTAATTCATCTAGGTTATAAGAAACATCCAATCAAGATGTTGTTTATAGGAGACGAGGAAACATTGCACCGCAATTCAAATACGCGTGAGGTCATGTTAGAAGAGTTGACTGGTGCAAGCATGATGTTGAATTTTGAACCCGCTACAGAGCGCGAACATATCGGAGTAAGTCGAAAAGGTGGAGCGATGGTCACGATAGAAGTGGAGGGGATCGGTGCCCACTCAGGGGGCGGTGCTGCTACCGGACGAAGTGCTATCGTTGAATTAGCCTATAAAATAATTGAGTTGGAATCTAAAACTGATATCCAGCGCGGCAAACTGATTAACTGCGGGCTGATTGAAGGCGGCGTGAGTACCAATACAATTCCCGCTCACGCTAAAGCCAATATCGCTGCGCGTTTTTCTAATCAAACAACCAAAGATGAAATAATCAGAGACCTTGAAGAAGCAGTCGGTAATTCACACATTCAAGACACAACTGCACGTTACGAGATAGAATCTTATCTAGACGCGATGGAATTTACACCGGCAGTCGCACAATTTGCAGATCATTTTATAAGAATTGGATCTGATTGTGGTTATGGAGATTTAATAAAAAATAAAAGTGAAGGCGTGAGTGATGCATCACTTGGGGTTGTAGCTGGAGTGCCGACCTTATGTAGTATGGGGATTATTGGGTCTGGCGCGCATACGTTGGATGAAAAAGCTGATTTAGAATCATTGGTAAGTAAAGCAGTATTAGCAGTCAGCGGTATTATTGCATATTAATAAGAGCTGTTGGGAGCCAAGACTAATTGTCTGGCTTCTTTTATTTTAGAAAAATAGATTGGTGTATTCGGGACAAACTAATTTCTGTATGCGGGTCACTTCACACTAATCTTATCTTTCTGAACGAGTCCTAGAATTCTTCGCAATCATAGTGCGAGGCAATTGGCCTTACTTACTTATTTATTCCACTCAATTTAATATACTGTGAATGTACAAATGTTAGTTAACGAAGTCTATCCTCCCATACCAGAATCCATATGGTAGTTAACCGCCTTAATCAAACCAAACAATCAAACTCTTTTAAATGCTAGCTAGCTTTTTAACCCAACTATAATATAATACCAATATGACAATCAAATTGATTGAGATAGGTAGGGTGAGAGTGTGAAACGAAATGTTGATTATTTTAAAGATGGTTTAAAGGATTCGATTCCTTTAGCCATTGGGTATTTTTCGGTGGCTTTTACATTAGGGATTGCGGCGAGAAATGCTGGCCTTACTCCATTACAAGGATTCTTAAGTGCTTTATTACTAAATGCGTCGGCTGGGCAATATGCTGTGTATAGCTTGTTTGAGTCGAATGCACCTTTTGTGGAAGTGGTATTAGTCACGCTTGTTGTGAATGCTCGATACATTTTAATGAGTTTAGCATTGAGCCAACGTGTTCATCCAGATATCCCAATGAGACACCGCTTCTTAATTAGTTTAGGTATTACTGATGAGTTATTCGGACTATCAATAGCGGATAATAAATTCGTTCAACCTTACTACTACTATGGAACGATGACATCACTATTATGGTGGGCGATTGGGAATTTTATTGGTGTCATCGCTGGAAATATACTCCCGTTGAGTATTGTGAGTGCGTTAAGTGTGGCTTTGTATGGGATGTTTATTGCTGCGGTTATTCCTTCAGTAAAAGTGAATCGGACGATTGCTTTTTTCGTTGTTGTTTCTTATGTAGCGAGTTTTACTGCTGATGTTATTGGTCTTGTGGAACGTTTTTCGTCTGGAATCGTGACGATCGTTTTGACAGTAATTATCGCAAGTGTTGCAGCAATTAGATATCCGATTGAAGATGAGGTGATCCATGATGAATAGCGTGTATTTTTATCTACTCCTCAGTGGAGCAGTACTGTATATGATGCGAGTCATTCCAATGACTTTAGCTAGAGGGCAAATTAAACACTCATTTATTCGGTCGTTTTTGTATTATGTTCCATATGTTACTTTATCAGTTATGACTTTCCCAGCTATTTTACAAGTGACGCAGACACCTCTATCTGGACTGGCAGCATTAGTTGGTGCCATTTTAATGTCTTGGCGAGGCGCTAATTTAATTCAAGTGGCAGTCACAAGTTGTATGCTTGTTTTTATCGTGGAATTGATTTTAATTTAAGTGATAGTTGAATCATTTCTCTCTCTTTCATCAAACTGGTAAGATAGCGATATAGCATTGAGAGAGGAAGAGACGATGACTGATAAGACAAGCATGCTAATTCAAGTATATTCAGAAATTGGTCGGTTGAAACGAGTAATATTACATCGCCCAAGTATTGAATTAGAAAATTTAATTCCAGCTAATCTTGAAGCGTTACTATTTGATGACATACCTTATTTGGAGGCGGCGCAAAAAGAACATGATGCATTTGCTCAAGTATTAAAAGAGAATGGCGTCGAAGTACTTTACTTAGAGAAATTAGCTGCAGAAGCTATTGACAATGGGAATGTGAGAGAAGAATTTATTGAGGAATGGTTGAGTGAATCAGGCTTAGAACCGGGTGCTCATTACCATGCTGTTAAAGAAAAGCTGACAGCGATTGAAGATTCTTACGAGCTGATACTCAAGACAATGACAGGATTTAGAAAAGATGAAGTCAAGGTTGAAGAAGGTACAACTTTGATTGATACTTTGGATAGAGATTATCCTTTGTTAATTAATCCGATGCCGAGTTTATACTTTACTCGGGACCCTTTCGCGACAATCGGGCAAGGAATTTCTTTGAATCATATGTATTCTGAGACGCGCAAACGAGAAACAATATATGGAAAGTATATCTTCCAATATCATCCAGTTGTCAAAGATAACTCCGTCCCTTTGTATTATTTCCGAGATGAATCGACTTATATTGAAGGTGGAGATATCTTAGTGCTATCTGAGGATGTCTTAGCGATTGGGATTTCGCAGAGAACGGACGCGCGTTCTATTGAGAAGCTTGCAAAAAATGTCTTTGAAGATACAGATTACAGCCAAGTGCTGGCTTTTCTCATTGGAAGTAACCGAAAGTTCATGCATTTAGATACAGTTTTTACGATGGTTGATTACGATAAATTCACGATTCATCCTGAAATAGAAGACCAATTAAAAGTGTATACGATTACAAGTCAAGACGGCGAAGTGAAAATCGAAGAGGAAACCGCTCCATTAGAAGAGATATTAGAAGCAGCTCTCAACATTGAGAAAGTAACACTTATTCGTTGTGGGGGTGAAGACCCAGTAGCTGCGGCGCGTGAGCAGTGGAATGACGGGGCCAATACATTGGCGATTGCACCAGGCGAGTTAATTGTTTACGACCGTAATCCAGTTACAAATGCCTTGCTTGAAGAAGCAGGAATTAAATTACATAAAATCCAAGGAAGTGAATTAGTCCGTGGTCGAGGCGGACCGCGTTGTATGTCGATGCCGATTTACCGAGAGCGGTTTTAATTCATATCACTGGAGTTTGAAATGGTCATTGAACGATTTAATAAAATTCAAACCCATACATTCTTCATCACCATCGTAGCGGGTGAAGATAATGTTGGTGTTTATATACCACATTTAACTTGATTGCTTGGAACAGGTATTTTAATCGGTGTTTTTTTTACAATTGGTATCGCCATAATGTCTGCATTAAATGCACTTTCGATGATTAACGAAATGATTGAAAAATACGTACGAATTATTTTAGTACTTGTATTTACGCCACTAAGTTTTTATATAAAGGTTAAGAATAGAACCTTACAACATATATAGTCCATCTTAGTTTGGAAAATTAAATAATAAAAAACGAGTATAGCCACTGTCATGCAAACAGCAAGCGATACTCGTTTTTATTATAATTGAATTTAGTCATTCACGACTTCTGCATATTTAATATTGTGTTGAGGGTCGACTTTCGACACTCCAGTTTGTTTTTCATAGAAATTATCAAATAAAGTCATCGCAACCGTAGTTAAGACACCAATTACTGCCGCGTCGTCAACAAAACCTAAGGGACCAAAGATATCTGGCAGGACATCCACGGGGAAGATCGTATAGGCTAGGGCGACACCGACCATACCTTTAATATATAGTGGTGTTTCTTTTTTGAATAAGGCTTTGACAAATTTACCTAAAGTTGTTTTTGAATTTTTATTTGCTTTCATTAATACACACCCTTTCTTGACTATATACATTATAACGCTAAGGATTGATTCGGATATCAGTCTTAAGGATGATATTTAATTGTGACAAGATTATGCCAAGAAAATAAGAATTGATTTAAAATACTTTCTCAGAAAAGCGTGATAAAAGATTGTACCATAGTATTTGTGTTAAAATAGCAGTAACAAATAAACTGAGGAGGCAAAGGATGGCAAGGAAATATATTGTAGAAGATTTTGATGCGAATGGTGGCGTGTTTAAAACACAAATGACAAAGCTGTACCAAGAAATTGCCGATTACGCGAATAAAAAAGGTTTAACAATTATAAAAGTCAGTGATATGGATGAAAAAGGCCGTTGTGCGGTCATTTTTGAAGAAATTTAATTACTTAAGTTCGTTTGTGTATAATTATATGGCACAAGCGAATTTTTTTAATCAAAATACTTATGCACATGTTCATAATTTGCAAATAACTTTTCATTTTATCAACATATCCACACAACACCTGTGCACAGTATATTGTTTTAGCTCTGCGGATGTAAGTGCTATACTTAAGATATCGAAAAACAATTTTAAAAAAAGAGTGAGAGGTGAATCGAATGACAAAAAAGTAAAAAATATTTTGCTGGAGCGACTGAGTATCATTGAAGCGCGGTACGTGGATTTTTCTAATAATCCTTTTGATAGCGATATAGCACATGATTTGCGAGTGAGCATAAGAGAATTGCGTGGTTTATTGAACTTTATCAAACCGATTATCGGTGAAGAGACGTATGATTCAATGAATGCGCCGCTTCGCGAAGCAGCGCAAGTATTTGGACCTATTCGCGAACTCGATGTATTGACTGAATTTACTGAAGAAGTTGCTTTAGAACAACCAGATTTAAGTGAGTATTTTTATGATGCGTTTAATTTATTAGGCAAAGAACGCCGGAAAGAAATGCGTCGCATATTTAACGTGACGAATGTTGAACTAGTCAAAGACGCGTTAACAACCACTAAAGAAACGCTTGAAGAATTAGAGTTGGATAAAGATTTTGATTGGGATAAATATGTTGCTAAACGCTTAGAGAAAAAGAATGATAAATTGCAAAAAGCGTATGAAGAAGTGGATCTCGAAGATTATGAAACGGTTCATGATATTCGAAAAGATGCTAAGAAAAATCGCTATGCAGCAAAATACTATAAAAATATAACATCCAAAAAAACTAAACCGTATAAAAAAGCAGCCGAAGCCATTCAAGATAAGTTTGGTGAAGTGACTGATGTGCATGTGAATTACGACTTATTAACAGACTTTGCTGATCAGGTTGAGGATAAAGATGTGAGAGAGTTATTCTATCAAATTCGTGATATTGCTCAAGAAAAAATAATAGTCACCGAATAAAAGGAGAATGAAATTGGATTTATTTAAAGCACTCGTTGTACGAAAAGAAAACGACGACGTAAGTTATGAAGTTGAATCAATAAAGCAAGAAAATTTAGACGAAGGTTCAGTTTTAATCAAAGTTCACTATTCATCACTGAATTATAAAGATATGTTAGCTACTCAAGCAAATGGTGGCGTGATTCGTCGCTACCCAATGATTCCAGGGATTGACTTAAGTGGAGAAATTGTTAAAACGACAGATGAATCTTTTGAAGTTGGACAAGAAGTACTGATTACAGGATACGATTTAGGTGTGAATCACACGGGTGGCCTAGCCCAATATGCTCAAGTGCCTTCTGAATGGATCATTCCGGTGCCAGAAAATCTAACTTTAAAAGATGCTATGACTTATGGGACAGCTGGTTTCACAGCAGCCCAATCTGTTCGAGCACTTGAACAGCATGGTATGGATCCGAAATTGGATCAACGAATTTTAGTCACTGGAGCTTCCGGTGGCGTAGGGAGTATTGCCTTAGCCATCCTAGTCAAAGCCGGCTACCAAAACGTTACAGCAATGATCCGTAAAGACTATCAGGAAAAAGTTGTTAAAGATATTGGCGCGCATCAAATCTTATGGGCAGATGATATTGGCGAGAAAAAAGCCCTTGCTTCTCAAAAATACGACTACGCCTTAGACACCGTCGGAGGCGATGTTGCCGCAACTCTCATCTCGCAAATTCAAGAAAAGGGAAGCATGAGTTTATGCGGAAATGCGGCGGGAGTAAAATTAGAAACAACCGTCTTGCCATTAATTCTCAGAGGCATTAACTTACTAGGGATCAACTCAGTCAACGCTTCTCAAGAAGAACGCGAAACAATCTGGAACAACTTGGCGGATTCATGGAATGTTGTTGATAATTTAAACGCGAAAACAATTAAACTAGATGACGTTTCTGAAACAATCACCGCCTTAAAAGAAGGTTCACACGTTGGTCGAACAATTGTAGAGATGAATTAGAGATTACATAGAGAACCGTAATTTGAGAAAATTATGGTTCTCTTTTTTTGAAAATGCAACTCAAGCCAAATGGATGTGCGGTTTGTCTTTAGATAGCCTAACTCAAGCTAAATGAAATTGCTATTTGACTTGAGCCAGCCCCAAATCCCAAGACCTGCTTCCGCCAGCATAGCGGAAATTAATTAAACATCTTATCCAGTAAATATTTTCAACTCAACAACTATTATGATAATATTAGCAGATGAGAGCGTGTTCGAAATCCAAATATAATTAATGAGAATGGAGCTGTTTTAGTGGAGCCAATTTTTTTAAAACCAGTTTTACAAGAGAAAATTTGGGGTGGCAATAAGTTAGAAAGCGAATTTAACTTCGATTTACCAAGCGACCGTATTGGTGAAGCCTGGTCAATTAGTGCGCATCCAAATGGCGTTTCGACCATTGAATCGCCGGATGAATTTAAAGGTATGGCCTTTGATCAATTTTACGAAGAGCACCGTGAGTTCTTTGGCGAATTAAATGATGATGTCTTTCCATTATTAGTGAAGATACTGGACGCGAAAGAAGACTTATCTGTTCAAGTGCATCCAGATGATATTTACGGAAAAGAGCACGAAGGTGAATTAGGTAAGACAGAGTGCTGGTATATTATCGATGCTGAGCCTGGAGCGCAAATCGTTTATGGACATAATGCGGAGTCCAAAGAAGAGTTCCAGCAACTGGTTGAAGAAGGGCGCTGGGACGAGTTACTGCGCCGAGTGCCAGTGACGCCGGGCGAATTTTATTATGTGCCACATGGAACGATTCACGCCATTGGTGGGGGTGTCATGATATTAGAAACGCAACAAAGTTCAGACACCACTTACCGCGTGTATGACTACGATCGTACTGACAATCAAGGGAAGCAACGTAATTTACATATCCAACAATCTATTGATGTGTCGCTGATTCCTCATCAAGACCCTGAACAAGTGGCAGAAGTGAGCCAACAAGAGGGTGGCGCGATGACGCATTTTCTAACGAATGATTACTTTAAAGTCTTCAAATGGGATGCGACAGGCGACTTAGAAATTCCTGTCTCTAACACTGTTTATTTAGCAACGGTGATCGATGGCAGTGGGGAACTCATTGTGAATGGAAAAACCTACCCACTAACCAAAGGAGATTCCTTTGTAACGCCAGCTTCAGCATCTGACATCCAAATAAAAGGGAGCAACTTAACCTTAATCGCATCAAACCCAGTTTATTAATTCAAATAGGAGTGATTAAATATGACATTACTAGGAGCAATTGAAGCAGGTGGCACTAAATTTGTCTGCGCTGTTTCAGATAACGCATTAAATATTATTGAACGACTGTCGATTCCCACAACGGTTCCGGAAGAAACCATGGAAGCCGTAGTAGATTTTTTTGGAAAATACGACGTCGACAGCTTTGGGATTGGGTCTTTTGGTCCGATTGACGTCAATCCAGCTTCAGAAACATATGGTTACATTACGTCTACACCTAAACCAGGTTGGAACCAATTTGATTTTGTAGGCTATTTGAAAAAAGCGTTTGGTAAACCCATTTACTGGACGACCGATGTGAATGCGGCAGCTTATGGCGAGTACAAATTAGGAGCTAGCAGAGATATTCCAAACAGTTTGTATTTAACGATTGGTACAGGAGTTGGAGGGGGCGCGGTCATTAATGGCGGCATTTTCAATGGGTATTCTCATCCGGAAATGGGGCACATCAAAGTTCAAAGACATCCTGAAGATACGGGAGAGGGCTCGTGTCCTTATCACGGTGACTGTTTAGAAGGACTCGCAAGTGGATCTGCTATCGAGAAGCGATTTGGTAAAAAAGGGATTGATTTACCTAAAGACCATAAAGCATGGGAGTTCACGGCTTATTATTTAGCTCAAGCCTTGATGAATTATTCGCTAGTCTTATCACCGGAGCGAATTATCTTAGGTGGAGGCGTAATGAAGCAAGCCCATCTACTACCTATGATTCAAGCAAAATTAGAAGAATTAATGGCCGGCTACTTAGCTTTACCACCGATGGCCGAGTACGTTCAAACACCTGGTTTAGGAGATAACGCTGGAATAACAGGTTGTCTATTATTAGCTCAGAAAATATTAAATTAAAAAAACTCAGTAACGACCGAATTTCGGCTCCGTTACTGAGTCTTATTTTCTCGCATAATGTCAGAACTAATGCGACGCGAATCAAAAATTTGCCCGACCTCAATAATATGTTCTAAGTTGACGTCATAATCGTGTGTAAATACCATTGCATAAAGTAAATTTAATAAGTAAATAATTGATGTGTTGGAAGTAAAATTCGCAATCTTTGAATAGAGCTTTTCCCGTGTTGTAATATGTAAAGTAACGTCACTCAAATTAGAAATCGTATTGTCGCCAATACTTGTCAGACTAATAATGGATGAGCCGCGTTCACGCAACATGTCAATGCATTTTAGCATAATATCATTCTCTCCCGTATAGGAAATGACGATGGCGCACGTGTCTTCCGTTGAATGGTAAGCTTCGTAATCAATGTAGTGATACGTCGATGCAATCGACACGTTTCGATTAATTCGGCGCATTTTAGTGACAAAATCTTGTGAAATCATTGCATTTGTATGACTTCCGAAAATTTTAATTTCTTTGGCTTTCAATAATTTTTCTTGAGCTCGCATTAAGTTTTGATAATCTAATAAAGAAAGCGTATCTTGAATCGTATTGTGCTCAAGGGTGGCTAGCTTATTGGCTATAGAAAGTAAGTTATCTTGCTTTTCAAATGGGAGGTTTGCGTCAATGGAATTATAATTACTATTTAAATAGTGCCATTCCTTTAAATAGGCATCTTTTAGGTCGGTCCAACCTTTAAAGCCGAGCTTTTTCGCTACACGAATTAAACTTGTCGGGTTCGCGTGTGTTATTTGAGCTAGAGCAGTGGTGGTCATGTTTTCCAGTAACTGTGGGTTTTCGGTCATGTAGTCGACTAAGGTTTGTTCGGCATCAGAAAAATGTTCAGACTTCATTTGTTCGATAATTAGCATGATAGTCTCCTAACTTCATTTTATTTAATCATATAGGAATTGAGTGATTTTCACAACATTTAGTATATTTTGTGTCACCCTTACACAAGGAAAATGTGAAAAGACCATTGATTTGTGACGAGGCATACTACTTGACCTCACGCTGTTGTAAAGGTTTACTTGCAGGGTTAAGCTAACCTTACAAACAAATAGAGGAGGCTATATTTTTTATGGCTAAAGGGATTAAAATTGTAACAATCGGTGGCGGATCAAGCTATACGCCTGAACTCATTGAAGGTTATATTAAACGAAAAGATGAATTGCCAATCGAAGAAATCGTACTGGTGGATATCGAGGCGGGGCAGGAAAAACTGAATATCGTTGGCGAAATGGCTAAGCGAATGATTAAAGCGGCCGGATTAGACTGGAAAGTGACATTAACTTTAGACCGTTTCAATGCCTTAAAAGATGCAAACTTTGTGACGACACAATTTCGTGTAGGGCTACTGGATGCGCGTGTGAAAGATGAACGGATTCCATTGTCACACGGTATTTTAGGACAAGAAACAAATGGAGCCGGTGGGATGCTTAAGGCGATGCGTACAATTCCTGTGATTGGTTCAATTATTGAAGATATGCGACAACAATGCCCAAATGCTTGGTTAATCAACTTCACCAATCCAGCTGGGATGGTAACGGAAGCAGCGATTAATGAATTCGGTTGGAAACGCACGATTGGTTTATGTAATGTTCCGATTACTCACTGTATGGATGTTTCTGAGAAATTAAATGTGGAACAAGCAGAATTAAATTTTCAATTTGCTGGGATTAATCATTTTCATTGGCACCGGGTTTGGGATAAAGCTGGGAATGAGCGCACAAAAGAAGTCATCGATTTGTTATACAAAGAGGATGAGGATGCACCTGAAAGCGCACTAAAAAATATTCACGACGCAGGTTATAATGTCGATCAAATTCAAGACTTGGGACTACTACCTTGCGGTTACCACCATTACTACTATTCTGAAGATATTATGTTAGAGCATTCAATTGAAGAATTTAAAAATGGGGAAACGCGTGCGCAAGTAGTGAAAGAAACAGAAAGAAGCTTGTTCGAACTGTATAAAAATGCTGAACTAGATTACAAACCGGAAGAATTAACACAACGTGGGGGAACGTATTATAGTGACGCGGCTTGTGAAGTGATTGCGTCAATCTATAATGACAAACGCACTCAAATGGTTGTCTCGACACAGAACAAAGGTGCAATTGCTGATTTACCGTATAATTCAATTATTGAAGTATCAGCGGAAATTACCTCTCACGGAGCCATGCCTTACAACTGGGGAAGCTTCATGCCAGCAGCTAGAGGAATGTTACAGTTGATGAAAGGAATGGAGGAGACAGTCATTCGTGCTGCGGTTGAGGGTAACTACGGTGCAGCTTTACACGCCTTTACGATCAATCCTTTAGTACCAGCAGGAAATACAGCCAAACGTGTGTTGGATGAATTACTTTACGCGCACAAAGAACACTTACCACAATTTGCCGAAAAAATTAAAGAGATTGAAGCAAAACAACCCGAGGTGGTTGAGTATGTAGATGAGTTGATGGAGTCGAATTAAACAAGTTTGGAGCCTCATGGAGTATTATTTTATACTTCAAGAGGTTATTTTAATATAATATTTGAAGGAGAATGGAAGGAGCTGTTGTAATGGGACAAACAATCTATATGATGCGACATGGGCAGACATTATTCAACTTACGAGGTGTGATCCAAGGTGCTTCTGATTCGCCACTAATTGCTCAGCTTTGGACTTTCAATACCATGAAGGTCAGTTTAAATACATTGATGTCATCAATCATGACTACAGTGGCTTATAAGACGAAAATATATTTGACTCAAGGAATTGATGTGCTAAAGTAGAATGAAATAAAATAATATAAAAATATCGTCGGATAGACATTCATTTTTGTACGTAGGCCAACGTGTACATAATTGGATGCCTATTCTTTTTTGTTTTTTAAGGAGGAAGGAATATGTTTTTATCATTATTAGGTATTAGGATTGGTACTGGTTTGGTTGAAAGTTTAAATCCAATTGCTATTTCACAACAGTTTGTATTACAATCTACCGCGAAAAGAAAGCATTCAATCTTGACTTATATTTTTGGGCTGTTATTTTACTTTGGTATTGCTCAAATTATCCGAAATTAATTTGAATCAGCGCAGACGAACTACCCATTTTTAATCCCGCTTACACTAAATGTTCTAGGTGTGATGCTAATCATTTATCGTTTTATCACTATTTTTCAGCGAGAAATAATAAAGCAGAGATTAAGGATAAGGAAATAGATCTTGCGTCAAAGAATTTGTCAGCTGTTCATTTATTTGTAATAGGTGTAGTGTCTAGTTGGGCAGAGTTCACAAGTGCATTGTCTTACATTTGTTATTTAACGGTCTTAATTTCAGCTGATAATCAATGGACAGTGGCTTTAGTTATGCTTGTATTATATAACTTAGTCTTATTCAATTTATCATTGTATATTTTGTATGCATTGTCCGTTTATAATGAAAAATGCTAATGAAAATTTATACTCGATTTTACCGTATCATGAGTTATATTTTAGAGTACGGAATCCCAGTACTAAACGTTTTATTAAGTTCGTTTCATATATTTAGGAGAGGTTAGGTTTTATAATTTGTAAAGTGGGTGAATTCGTGTCCCTGAAAAAACCTCAGGGACACGAATCCAACAACCAATCCCAAAAAACCAGCCCACCTCACTCAGTATCAATACTGAATAGGGTGGGCTGTTATTTATGCGCGTATATATGCATAGCCGTCTTCTTGGCGGGCAATCAGTTCAACCACGCCACTTGGGACGTATGTAAAGTGAATAGCTTCTGCTTGTTCTTGTGTTAATTCTTGTGCAGCCAAAGCATGTCCGCATAACTCGAAAGTAACACCTTTTTCTAACAAAGGCTCAGCTTTCGAAGCAATATCAGGGTGACTAACAATTTGAACGGCAGGTCCGTTTCCAAGAATAACTATATCAACGTTAACTAAATCAGCTAAGGCATTTCTAGCACTAGCAATAACTTTTGACCAATCCTCTAATTCGTGAGCATGAAATATGACTTTTTTCATCGTTTCACCTCTTTACTTTTGAAAAAATAGAAATAAACCAGCGTGTAAAGGCAAAACTTCTGCCGGCAAAAAGTTTTTGATTGCGTAAACAATCCATCGAGTCTTTATATTTATCAGCTGCAGTGGTTTTTAATCGTTAAACTTTAATCGTAATATTAAATTAATCGTCAGTCGCAACCGTTCAATCTAGTTTTAAGTACACAAAGACTCTACCAAAAGTGTTAAATCTCAGTGAGTAAATCAATTGAAATCATAGAGTTTGCATTCGATTGATCGATTAAAGAAGAAATTTTATTAACTTCTTTCGTAAGTCGGTCAATGTCTTCGCGAATCGATGACTCATTATAAGCACTATATTCGACCACGCCAACACCCGTCTCAACGCGTGTTTCTTGGCGCTGAATTAAATTCTCAAGTTGCGTCAATAGTAAACGCGTTTGACGAACCCATTCGAGCTGATAAGTGACACTATGATTTTCTACAATAAGTTCATTATTTGCCTGTGCAATGGCGTGACGCAAAGCGCTTATGTCGGTAATCAGTTGTTTGTATTTTACCAATTCTTCTTCATTCGATTTAGCTTTATCATCATGGGCAATTGGCTTACCGTCCACTTTCACCGGTCCAAAGAAATTTGAGCGGAAACGGTAAGTAAGTTGGTCAATTTGTTTATTAAAATTTGATAAAGTAAAAATAGCTTCTTGAATAGTTAAATGATGTTGCATAGTTACCTCCAGTGATAAAATTTAGTTTTCCAAAACTGCTGCTTCCAAGTTGCTTATAATAATTTTCTTCGTATTCATCTAGGTTTAAATTTGAGCGTAAGTTTGTTGCAATTCATTTAAGTGACTCGGGATAATTTGCCAAGAAAGACCGTACGCATCCTTAACCCAACCACATTGCTCACTTTCTGGAACGTGAGATATTTTTGACCAGTAGTAGTCAATCTCCTCCTGATCTTCGCAAGCAATCGTAAATGAAATTGCTTCGTTAAATCGGAAATACGGACCGCCATCTAGACCAATAAATTTCTGGCCATTCAATACAAATTCAGCATTAATAACTTTGCCAGCCATGCCTTTAAAATGTTCATTTAAAGACTCATCCGGATAATATTCGATGGACGTGACTTCTGAATTAGGAAAAATAGAAACATAATAATTAAGCGCTTCTTCACAATTGTTATCTGAGAACCATAATGATGGGATAATGTTTTTCACAATATACACTCCTAATGTTTTCTTTATTTTACCACTCCAAAATATCAAAACAAAATAATACAATCAGTCGAACAATGAAAGCGACTGTTTCTAATTAATTTCTAATAAGCGTATAAAAAGGGTCAAATTTGTATTATAATAATAGAATACAAAGTGAGGTGAATGGGAATGTTTAAAACAAATAATTTAGTTAAAATCGCGTTGTTAACTGCTTTAACGACTGCTATTTCCCTATTAGTGATTATTCCGGTTCCAGCAATGAACGGATTTGTTACATTATGTGAGGCGGGTATATATTTAAGTGCAGTCTTACTTGGTCCCGCAGGTGGCTTTTGGGTTGGGGCATTGAGTGGTGGACTTATTGATATATTAACTGGCGCACCTCAATGGGCTTTATTCTCAATCATCATCCATGGTATTCAAGGATTGTTAGTTGGATATTTATATCAAAAATTAACAAGTTCCTTTAAACTAAGTATGAGCTTAGTACTTGGAAGTGCGAGCATGATTGTCGGCTACTTCTTAGCAACCATGTTACTATATACTTGGCCAGCAGCGATGGCGTCAATTCCAGGGAATCTTGTTCAGACAGTTTTTGGAAGTTTAGTCACGATCGCCATGTTAAAAGGTCTTAAGAAAACAAGTTTTAATCCAGCAAAAGAAGGTAATTAAATGAACACTGATAAGTTAACGAATGATTTAATTCAAATTGTAGAAGATGTACTAGAGGCAGCCCAATTACAAGCAGGGAATACTTTTGTTTTAGGGTGTAGTACAAGTGAAGTTGTTGGAGGCATGATTGGGAAAAATTCCAGTCAAGAAGTCGGCGAACTCATTGTCTCAACACTGAAAGAGTATTTAGACCAGCATCAAATTAATTTAGCCGTTCAAGGATGCGAGCATTTGAACAGAGCGCTTGTTGTTGAACGCGCCTTTGCAAAGCAAGCTGACTTAGACGAAGTGTTTGTTGTACCAGCTTTAAATGCTGGAGGTGCAGCCTCGGTGGCAGCCTTTAAATACTTTACGGATCCAGTTGTCGTTGAACATATTGTTGCACAAGCTGGTTTAGATATTGGAGATACGGCAATTGGGATGCATGTTAAACATGTCCAAGTACCCGTGCGCCCAAGCATTAAGGGATTAGGCTCAGCCCATGTCACAGCTTTAAGAACTCGACCAAAATTCATTGGGGGACCTCGCGCACAGTACGCTAATTAAGGAAAATATTAAGGAGTGGAATGTATGAGTATTTTTTCAAATGAAGATAAGATATCACTATTAAAAGATTTAGTTGCGATTAAATCAGTTAATGGAAATGAAATCGAAGTTGCAACTTATTTAAAAGACGTCTTAAATAAACATCAGATTGAAGCAGAAGTGATTGAAGTCGATGAAGGACGCGCCAATTTAGTGGCTGAATTCGGAAGCAGTAGCCCCCTGATTGGAATTTCAGGTCATATGGATGTAGTGTCAGAAGGGGACGCTGCTGATTGGAAATATGATCCCTTTGTCTTAACTGAAGAAGACGATAAACTATATGGACGCGGGACTGCGGATATGAAAGCAGGATTAGCAGCACTTGTCATTGCGATGATTGAAATCAAAGAAGCCGAAGCCTTACCTCAAGGAACGCTTCGCTTATTAGTGACTGCGGGTGAGGAAAGTACGCAACTCGGGTCAAAATATTTACGTGAAAATGGCTACATGGATGACGTTGAAGCAATGATTATTGCTGAACCAACAGGTGATGTCATAAACATTGCCAACAAAGGATCAATGAACTTTAAAGTAACTTCTCGCGGGAAATCGGCTCACAGTTCCATGCCAAAAGTTGGTAAGAATGCGATTGAACCATTAATGGGCTTTGTTGAACACGTCATTGGAACATTTGAGAGTGTGAATCAAGAGACTGATTTCTCAAGCTTTGATTTTACTCCCGTCATTGAAAATTTTGGTGGGTCTAAAGATGACACCGAAGGAAATAAAGATTTAGCAGATCTTCTAAAAAGAGCGGTCTTAACTAATACATTGTTCAACGGTGGCTCACAAATTAACTCAGTACCGGACAAAGCCGAAGCTTACTTCAATGCGAGAACGGTGACAGAATTTGATAACGAACAAATGCGAGATATTTTCAATCAAGTATTGGCAGAGTATGAAGGGACAGGAGCAGAACTTTCTCTTGAGATGTTACTATATTTACCACCAATTATTACGACAGGTGATAATCTTTTAGCGACATTATCAAAAGAAATTGGGGAAGATAAACTAGGTACAGACCTACTGGTTGGACCAACGACTGGTGTCACAGACGCGTCGAATTTACTGATTGATAAAGGCGAAGACTTCCACTTTGTTGTCTTTGGACCAGGTCAGACAAGTTCTGCCCATCAACTCGATGAATACGTGAGTAAGGAAGCTTATTTTAACTTTGTGGATATTTATATTGAACTGATTACAAAATTTGCTGAAGGCAAATAATTGAACGACGCGTACAAATTCAATGGAGGGTGAATGAATTATGACGATGAGATACACTCAAGCACAAATTCCTGAGGTCTCTCTTGTGAAGATAGATACCTTAATAGATGCGCATACGTTAGAAAATTATCCAGAACATGAGAATTTAGAATCTAAACTGTATGCGATTGAAGCCGTGAATGAATCTGGTTTTGCAGGCGGCATCGCCTTTACAAAACAATTTGAGACAGCGCATGTGAATGCATTAGCTGTAGAAAAAGCGTATCGTGGTCAACAAATTGGAACAGGGTTATTAAAGGAAATGGAGCAGTATGCTGAATCGATTGGAGTACATACTGTTTCCTTATCAACCTTGAGTTATCAAGCCTTAGATTTCTATCAGAAATTAGGTTACACATTATCAGGTTCAATGAATGATTACCCAAGACGTGGTCTGACTAAATATGCTTTATACAAACGCCTACCAAATTATTAACTAAAGAAAAAGTCCTAGAAAAGAGTGATCTCTTCTAGGACTTTTTGCTTAAGGATTTTTCGAATGGTTTCTGGGGTTTTCATAGAACATAAGTGTTGTCGATTTTGTTTTTAGAAGAATGTCATCTTTTTGATTTTTTACAATCCAGTTTACTTCTACGACTGCTTGATATGGTTTTGATTTAGAAGGCTTGATATCCAGAATCTCAGTTTTAACGTATAGAATATCATCCGGTCGAGTTGGATTTGGCCAAGATAGGTTGACCATCGAACCAATCATACCGTGCTCAATGTTTAATGATCGAACTATAATCCCCATAGCAATAGATGCTGTGTGCCAACCACTTGCAATTAAACCTTTAAACGGGTAGTTCTTCGCTTTATCTTCATTAATGTGATAAAACTGAGGATCATATTTTTGTGCAAAATCAATGATTTCCTCTCGACTTATTTGATAAGAGCCACAATCTATTTTGTCTCCAATCTTTAAATCTTCTAAACGGAATATTTTATTATTCATATTTACCCCACATTTTTTTAATTTTATGTAAATGCACCTAAACCTGTTAACTCACGGCCAACGATTAAAGCATTCACTTCATGAGTTCCTTCGTAAGTGTAGATAGCTTCTGCATCTGTGAAGAAACGCATTACTTCAGATTCTAGGGTAATACCATTACCACCACAAACTTCACGCGCCATTGCAACAGTTTCACGCATTGTCAGTGAGTTGTGCATTTTTGCTAGAGACGAATTTAACATTGATGGACGTTCTGTTTCTTGTATTTCAGCTAAGCGCACTGAGTAGCCAATGTTAGCAACAACGTTTGCTTGCATACGGGCTAATTTTTCTTGAACTAATTGGAAGCCACCTAATTTTCTTCCGAATTGGTCGCGTTCTTTAACGTATTTTAATGCTGAAATGAAAGCACCTGCTGTCACACCCGTCGCGATATGAGACACATCTGCACGAGTGAAGACTAAGATTTTCGCAACATCACCAAAGCCGTTAATGTTAGCTAAGCGGTCTGTTTCAGGCACAACAACGTCTTCTAATTTAATGTGTGCGTTACGGATTGCGCGTAAAGACCCTTTGTGTGGAATTGGGTTAGCCTCATAACCTTCGGCACCTTTACGAACGATGAAACATTTGATGCGGTTATCTTCAACGTCACGTGCGAAAATTGGGATAACATCCGCAGTATCCGCACCTCCAATCCAACGTTTTTCTCCATTAAGAATCCAGTTGTCTCCCTCACGGCGAGCGGTTGTTGCTAAGCCACCTGCAATATCTGAACCGTGATCCGGTTCAGTTAATCCAAAACAACCTTGCCATTCAAATGAAGCTAACTTAGGTGCGAATTCTTCGATTTGACGGTCGTCTCCACCGATTAAAATTGTGTTGTAGCATAAGCCGCCATGAACAGTATAGAAAGTTGCGATGGATGCATCGAAACGAGCTAGTTCTAAGTATAAGAAAGCCGTATATAATTCACTTGGCTTACGTTTCCCTTCACGGCCAACATATAACTTTGGATTATTTATAATTCCAACATCACTAACTTTTTTAAATGCCTCAAATGGAAAATCGGCATTCTCCCAGTACTCAGCGATGACAGGACGTACGTGAGTTTCTAAAGCTTCACGAACTTCTTGCAATACTTCAATTTCGCCATCAGTTAATTTTTCTGCATATCCATATAAATCTTCTGGATATAATTCCTTTACGATATCTGCTTTTGTTGTCATAAAAATTGCTCCTTTTTTGGTTAAATTAATTTGTATATAAACGCTTACAAGTCTATAATATAACCACTTTAGAAGAATTACTAATTACTAATAATTAAACATCGTATTAGCTCAGCTTATGATATTTTTAAAAATAAGCGTTTACAAGCGATTAAAAAAGAAGTAACCTATCTTATGTAAGCAAAAAGGAGTTTGAAATTTTTATGAGAATGGATATAAATCAAATGAATTATTTCATAAATATTGTCGAATGTGGTTGCAATTTATCATTAGCTGCAAAGAAGATTCACATTAGTCAATCAGCTTTGAGCCAATTCATTACAAATTTTGAAAAAGAAGAAGAAGTCGAACTATTTAAAAGAAAAAATGGACGATTAGATGAACTCACTGAAAGTGGAGAAAAGATATATCGCTATGCTCAAGATATTACGCAAAAAAGTATAGAGATGGAAGAGCTAGTGAGAAGAGAGGCTTCTAAACAAAAAGGAACCATTCGACTAGGCATTCCATCTTTAATATTGCGAGTTTACTTTTCAACGTATTTACCAAACTTTGTGTTAGAACATCCAGACATCCGCATTGAAGTTACCGAAGGTGGCTGTAATGATCTCAGACATATGTTGATTAATAACGATCTTGATTTCGCATTTTTAATTGAACCGACGAACTTAGACCTGAAAGGTTTCGAACAACATGTGATTGACATTAATGAAATGACAGCCTTTATGGATGTGAACCATCCTTTAGCTTCTGATGATTTGTTGAACTGGTCGCAATTAAAGCCTTATAGTTTAGCGACATTTAATGATACTTTTACAACGCATTTGCAAGTAAAAAGTAAATTAACCGAAAACAATGTGCCCAATGATGTGATGTTTACGTCTGCTTCATGGGATTATTTAATCGAAGCGACGCGTAATAATGAAATCGTAACCATCCTACCAAAGCCAGTAGATCGTTTCTTGAGTAGCGTTGAATTTGCGGTGAAGCATTTCCATGATTTCGTACCATTTAACGTCTTATTATGTCGATCTAAGAAAAAACCTTATAGCGACGTTGAAGAAATCCTGCTTGAAAATATGCTCGACTTCTTCTATCAACCTGTCGCGTAATGAATTTAAGTTAGACGAACAATAATTAATTTTAAGATAGTGTTGGTGAGGTGATCTTGCTGATGCTATTTTTTTGTGATTGAACATCCTCGAAAAGTGACACTATATGACCTCAAACTACTGACCTCCATCCCACATTTTCTATACAAAAATTTTATGAAAACTATAATTTCCCGACAAACCCCAACACACAAAATGGGTATCAATAAGCCCTTCAAATGAGATATAAGTCGAGCTTATAGAAACGATAAATTTAGTATGTTAGAAATTCATCGATGCAAGCATTAGAATTATAATTGTAAACGCTTAATAAATGAAACTAAGACATATATAAAAATGGAGGAAGCAAAATGACAGAAGTAGTAATTGTATCAGCACGTCGTTCGCCAATCGGAAGCTTTGGGGGAGCATTCAAAAATGTTTCTGCTGTGGATTTAGCAACACAAGTAGTGAAAGAAAGTATTAAAGACATCAACTTAGACCCTCAAGAGATTAACGAAGTGATCTTAGGAAATGTACTTAGTGGAGGATTAGGACAAAACGTTGCGCGCCAAATCGCTATTAAATCAGGTATTCCAAAAGAAGTTCCTGCATTTACAGTGAACAAAGTGTGCGGATCAGGACTTAAAACTGTTGCTTTAGCAGCACAATCAATCCTAGCCGGAGACAATGAAGTTGTTATTGCGGGTGGAACAGAAAGTATGAGTCAAGCACCCTACGTATTAAACGACCAACGTTGGGGTAAACGTATGGGAGACGGTCAAATTGTTGATACTATCTTAAAAGATGGTTTAATAGACGCTTTTGATGATATCCATATGGGTGTGACAGCTGAGAATGTCGCAGAAAAATTTGGATTAACTCGTGAAATGGAAGACGAGTTAGCCGTGTCAAGTCAAAACCGTGCAGAAGCAGCAATCAAAGCTGGACGTTTCAAAGACGAAATCGTTCCAATTGCCGTTCCACAACGTAAAGGTGAACCAGTGATGGTTGATACTGATGAATTCCCACGTTTTGGATCAACGATGGAATCTTTAGGGAAATTACGTCCAGCCTTCGCAAAAGACGGATCTGTTACTGCAGGTAATTCATCTGGAATCAACGATGGTGCTGCGATACTTATTTTGATGTCAAAAGAAAAAGCAGAAGCATTAGGTTTAACACCAATAGCTTCAATCGTCGCTTACGCAAGTGGCGGGGTAGATCCAAAAATTATGGGGACAGGTCCAATCCCAGCTACACGCCGAGTATTAGCTAAAGCAAATATGAGCTTAGAGGACATTGAGTTAATTGAAGCGAATGAAGCTTTCGCGGCACAAGCATTAAGTGTGATTAAAGAATTAGAATTAGATACAGATATTGTCAACGTCAATGGTGGTTCAATCGCTCTAGGACACCCAATTGGGGCAAGTGGTGCACGAATTACTGTGACATTATTACACGAAATGATAAAACGTGATTCTAAAACAGGGCTCGCTACATTATGTATCGGTGGCGGGCAAGGGATTGCCTTAATCGTTAAACGACCATAAAAAAGGAGAATGTGTAATGTCGAAAGAGTCTCATGCTTTATTAGAAGAAATTACCCAATACACGAATGATGAGTTAGCTCGAGTAACAAAGCATTATGATGCGACGGAAGAATTTCCTACAGAGTATGTTGATTACTTCTTTAAGCGTGACATCTTTCGATTATTACTTTCTCAAGAATCAGAGACAGAGGATTTTTACACCTTTATAAAAGTAATTCAAATCGTTTCTAAACAATTTCCGTCACTGGCAAGTATTTTATTAACTCAAGTGTTCAAGTTGATTTCTTAGGACAATGTAACTCTCAACGTGTTCAAGATACTTATTATTCTTCTACAGGTGGCCAATCTGACTTTACAAAAGGGGTTCGCTTATCTAAGGCAGGTAAAGGAATTATATGCCTTTATTCAACAGCCAAGAATGATTCAATCTCAACGATAGTGCCAGTTCTCCACGCAGGATCACCCGTATCAACGACAAAAAATGATATTGATACAGTCGTAACAGAATATGGAGCAGTACAATTGAAAGGGAAGACAGTTTTTGAACGTACAGAAGCATTAATTAATATTGCTCATCCAAAATTTAGAGATGAATTACGTCAACAAGCCATTGAAATGGGCTACTTAGAAGTTGAAGAATCAGTTGCTGCAATTGTTTAATATATATTATGAAAGTCATTTAGGTACTTGAATCACGGATATGAAACTGTGATTAAGTCCTCAGTGGCTTTTAATATTTCGAAATTTTCATAAATAATTTTTATGGAATTGCTTCTATCTCATAAAAAATGTGCTATAGTAGTAGTGTAAAATTTATGGGGGAGATAGATTAGGATGAATAATTATATCGATGACGTTGCTAAGAAAAAAGAGGTTTTATATCGTTCAGAATTTCTAAGATATGCTGTGAGGGCGATGTATGCAGGAATGTATTTGACCTTAGGATCAGCGGTGGCCTTTATTGCTGCCAACCACTTTAGTGGCATTGATCCAGTCATTGGTCGGGCCATTTATGCGCTTCTTTTCCCATGGGGCTTAGTGACGATTATCTTACTCAATGGAGAATTAGCCACATCTAATATGATGTTTTTAACAAATGCCACATACCGCAAAGCGATTCCAGCGCGGTCTGCAGTGGGTATTTTGCTAGTGTGTACGTTATTTAATTTACTGGGGAGTATGGCAATTGCTTTTATGTTGAGTCGCACCACTTTATTTAGCAATTTAGAGGCAACACATTATATGTATAATGCGATTGAAAAAAAGCTAGCCAAACCATACGGAGCCATGTTTTTCGACGGAATCATCGCGAATATTCTAGTGAATATTGCCATTATTGGATCGGTTCGAATTAAGGAAACAAGCGCTAAAATTTTATTTGTCGTAGCAATTATTTTTATCTTTTGTTATTTTGGCTTCGAACACGTGATTGCAAACTTTGGTGGATTCTCATTAGTTATGTTCACAAATCCAGGTGTTATTGACAGTTTCACATTCGGTAATGTTATCATGCATTGGTTACTCGTCTTTGTTGCTAACTATATCGGCGGAGGACTCATCATGGGCTTAGGTTATGCTTGGTTAGATTCAACGAAAACTAATTACTTAGACTAATATAAATACTCAGATTTCTGTCACAGTACAGGAATCTTTTTTTATGCAAAAAGGGTTATAATACTAAGATGTTTCAGTATAATAGATGACAGATTCAATGACTTAAATTAGAGGAGTTTATTATAATGAAATTAAACCGACGGTTCATCAAATGGGGACTAGCCACTATCGTTCTGCTTTCTGCATTAATAACAGTGCCTAGCCTTTCTCAAGACCGACCGAGCTTTGATAGTGTGATTGAAGAAGCCGTAAATGCCAGTGACGACGCTATTATTACCATCGGTTATATAGAAAAGGGTCAAACAGACTTTCAAGTTTATACAAAGGAGGGTATAGATGAGTCAAAGCCAATACATGCTTATGAAGTCGGCTCGATCACTAAAACTTTTACCGGTACTTTAGTTGCTCGCGCGGTTGAAGAGGGTTTATTAAACATCGACGACTCAATCAGTGAGTATTTAAACCTACCGGAAGATACTGACTACCCAACCATCCGACAATTACTGACTCATACATCCGGATACCCCACTTTCTTTGAAAATGAAATCATCATTGATAATTTAACACAAGGCGCTAACCCATATCATGGTGTGACACGCGAGATGATGCTTGAAGAAGTTGCTGAAAATACGACAAAAGTAGGCGAGCAAGCTTTTCAATATTCGAATTTTAATGCCGGTGTATTAGGACTGGTCTTGGAAAGTATTTACGAGGAAAATTATGCTGTGTTACTGGAAAATTATCTAAGTGAAGACTTAAGACTAGAAGAGACGTATTTATTTGAGGAAGAAACGACATTAGGAAATAACTGGTGCTGGTCAAAAGACACGGAAGCATATGTCCCGGCAGGGGCTTTAATATCAAACATCGAGGACATGTTAAGTTACTTGGACTTGCAACTTTCAGAAGCGAATGCTGAAATTCAAGCGTCTCATGATCCGCTCAGTGAAGTGAATGCCACTTCAGGTGACAATGGCGATTTAGGAATTCGAATTGATGCCGTTGCTTATCAATGGATGCTCAATCAAGAGGAGGATATTATTTGGCATGACGGAGGAACCGGTGGTTACACCTCTTACATTGGCTTTAATAAAGCGGAAGGTGTTGGTGTTGTCGTTCTATCCAATGTTGCGATGGATCAAGGAATTCCGTCAAATTTACTCGGAAGTTTGTTACTGATGGAGAAGTTAGAAGCTTTATAACACAAATTAATAACCGCCTTGTGGTCTAGCCTCAAGGCGGTTATTTCTATATTTATTTATTAATAACTGTGAATCGTTGTTTATGATACTTAGGTGCTTCAACCTCATCTATAATTGCTTTCGCAAGCGTACTGTAAGTTGTGATTGATTCGCCATTATCATTTTGTAAGATATGGTCGATTCCTGACGTGTAATTTGTTTGCTCACCTTCAATAAGTCGAGCCCCTGGAGATACACCAACCCATTTTACATCGTTTACATCACGTAAGAAGTTTAACTCTTGAAGTTGCGCTTCTGGGACATTAATAAAGGCAGATGAATTAGGATCTTGACGAATCGTTTCGACAAACAACTCATCATTTTCATCAAGTAAGCTACCAGCACCTAGAATAAAGAACAGGCGAGTGGTCGTTGTTTCACGGAATAAGTGAACCAATTTTGCAGCTAAATCAACGTGTAAATATGCAGTTTGAGGAGCAGTCGCAAACGCATTGACAATCACATCAAAGCCTTGTAAATCATCACGAGTCAAATCAAAGGCATCTTTCACAATTGTATTCGCATCTGAACCTAAAAGGTCTGCGGCTTTTTCAGCGTTTCGAACTACAGCAGTGACTTCGTGGTCACGTCCTGTTGCTTCTTTGAATAACTCTGTTCCAGCTTTCCCTGTTGCACCAATAATAGCTATTTTCATATAAATCTCCCCTTTACTATATATTATAGTTGGGAAATACATTCAAATGCAATTAATAGGATTGTGCGATTTTGAGTTGTATAATGGGGTAAAAGAGAAGGAGTGGTGACAATGCCTTGGAATATGCAAGATTACCCAGACTCATTGAAAAACTTTGAACAGTTGTTGAGAAAGAAAATTATCGACATTGCGAATGCCCTCGAAGAGAGTGGTTATGAAGACGACCGTGCCATCCCGATTGCGATTAATGAGGGAAAAGATTGGTACAACAATGCAAGCCAAAGCGAACGCGACGCCTTTGAGAAAGAAGCAAATCCACAAAAAGACGATGACCACGATACAAGTAGCGCCGATCCGGATTTGTTAGATAATGATGTTGAAGTCTTTTACGAAGATGAACAGTGGAAAGTGAAGACGGTTGACGCCGAAAGAGCGAGTGACACCTTTGATAAAAAATCAGACGCGATAGAGCGCGCCAAAGAAATCGCCGAGAATCGTGATGAAAACGTGATTAGTTATACAAAAGATGGAATGAAACAAGATTAGTTAAAAAAGGATTGTTGCCTATGCGTTGGCAACAATCCTTTTTATTTTGAAACACTATTTACTTTCACCAAAGTTAAACCAACGTTTAGCTGTTCCAACACTTGCTTTACGAACAGCATTGCCAACAGTCTTAACGACCACTTTACTATTGTCTTTAATAATTGATCCCATAAATTTCATTGACTGCAATGAAGCAGAGCGACGAATATTATGTTTGTCGGTAGGGCGAATATGTCCGAGGAAATCTTGGGTAATAATACCAACACGCATAGTCAGGAATGAGTTTACAGCACCTTCCATTAATGAACTCACAACCAGATTAGCGATGGGTACCATACCAGGGATGGCTGAGGCAATACTTTCACCAACGATGGTTGTAATCAGTGGTTCTAATTGATACTCAATTAAATCTGCATCTTCAATGGTGCGCGCCATTAACACAACACTCGCCACTTGCATATATAACTTGGCTAAGCTGGCAAGGGACGGGCGTGTTTCATAAATTCGCGCAATTTGCCAAACCATTCTCAGTAATGAGAATAGAACAACGAGGCTGTCTAGGGAACCATTTTGTGAAATCGCCGTACTTAGGAAAATCGCATTTGCATTTTGCTTGATAAGAGGCATCGATAATTCATCTAATTCTTTAAAATACAACTCTACTTGTTCTTGTTTCGGCAATTCCTCATCGACTTCAAGATTGACCAGACGAGGATTTTTCTTTAATAAATCGAGCGTCTTGTCAATGTACTCCTCATACTTTTCTTCCGTCGCATCATCTTCCAATTCTAATACTTTCGGACTTTTCATTAATTGTTTTGTCATCGAATAGATGAAATATAGAATGCCAATTCCAATGACACTCAATACAATAATAGCAAGTATCGGATGAAGTAAGGATAGAAATTGATAAAGTAATATAAATTGATTAATAACGAATACGATGAATAGTAAACCTAATACAGCGGCAAGCCCCATTAGGACGCGCTTAATATCTTTCCACCAATCTGTCATAAGATCAGTCCTTTCAATGTTATCATAATTATTTTACAGTAAATATACCATAAAACTATCAGCCCAGAGACTTATATTTCAAAAAAATGAGAAAAATATGGCCCTGAGAAAAAGTCAGGGACACACCAACCTCACCACACCACAAAAAAACAGCACTTATTTTTCAATAAGCACTGCTTGTGTAAAAAATATCAAATTATTCAGCAGACTCTTCTTCAGACTCAGAACTATCCTCATCTGCGTCTTCTGCATCATCTTCATCCGCATCTTCTTCGCCATCTAAGCTAAACGCTGGCGCAAGGTGTTTTTCAGCAGCTAATTCATCTAGGAATTCTAATACTTCTGGAGAAGTAAAAGCGGCTTGAAGTGCTTCTGTAGCGTCAGTATCAAGATTTCCTTCACGAATAACTAGTTGAATTGCATAAGTATTATCATCTTCGTCTTCTAAGATTAATGCGTCATCAGTTGTTAAATCAATACTTGCGATGTAAGTAGGGTAGTTGAATACTAATTCAATCCCATCTTCATAAGCACCTGTTAAATTTAATAAGTCAATGTGAGTGAATTCTAAGTTATGAGGATTCTCTTCAATATCTTCAACAGTTGGGAATAAACCAGCCTCATCATTTAAAGAAATTAAATCATGATCTTCTAAAATTAATAATGCACGACCTTCGTTTGTAATATCTGAAGGAATTGCTACTTCAGCACCATCTTCAATTTGGTCAATTGAATCGTAAACCGATGAGTAGAAACCAACCACTGCATTATAAACCGGTTGGATTGCAACTAAGTCTCCATCGCGCTCTTCGTTAAAAATTTCAGCGAATGGCTCGTGTTGAGCAAAGTTTGCGTAGACTTCATCATTTAATAAAGCTTCGTTATATTGAATGTTGTCAGAAACCTCAACTAATTCGATTGAATATGGTTCTGCAATAACTTCACTAGCGATTTCAACGACATCAGTCATTGGAGGTAAGTGAGAAGCAACTTTTAATACATTTTCCTCTTCTTGAGCTGACACATTCTCGGCTGCTGGAGCAAAACCTCCAACTAATAATGCTAACGCGCTAACTAATAAACTTTTTTTAAACATTTACATTCTCCTTTAAATTTAATACGCCTTCTAGCGTTTATCTAATTTCTTAGCTAATTTTAAACCTAACCATTGAATAATTTGTACAAAAATGATAATCACTACGATGGCCGTATACATAATATCAGTCTCGTAACGCTGATAACCGTATCGGATCGCAAAGTCGCCGATTCCACCTCCTCCTACAACACCCATAATCGTTGAGTAAGAGATAAAACTAACAAAGGCGGTCGTAAAACCGATAATGAGTGAGCTTCTCGACTCGACAAATAAGAATTTGGTTACGAGTTGATTCGTAGAAGCGCCCATAGCGTCAGCCACTTCGATGACACCTTTAGGAATCTCTAATAACGACTGCTCCACAAAGCGAGCATAAAGTGCGATTGCAATTAACATCATTGGAAAGGACGCTGCGATGGGATCGCCAGTTGCTCGGCCATACAAGGCACGAATAGCGGGTTGCATTGCAACGACAAGTAGTAGGAACGGAAACGAACGAACAATATTCACGAAAATATTACAAATCTGATAAATCCAAAGGTTCTCACTCGGCTTACCAGGAGCGGTTAAATAAAGCAAGGTACCTAAAGGAATACCAATAAAGATAGCAGCCACTGATGCCAAGCTCAGCATAATACCCGATTCTTGCAAACTCTCAATCAGTCTCGGTGCGAACTCAATCACCCGATCTAAATATATTTGAATCGACTCAGTCATCTGTTAGCACCTCCAACACTCGGTCGTGATAACTTTTAGCTTCTGGTATATAATCAGATTCTTTAATATCTAGCACATCAACCAATTTTCCATGCTCTAAGATAGCCGTGCGGTGACACATCGCTTTTATCACATCAAGTTCATGGGTCACAATCACAATGGTCATATTGAATTTAGCGTGCGCACGTTTTAATACCGACACAATCTCATCCGTCATCTTCGCATCTAAAGCAGACGTTGGCTCATCACATAATAATATTTTCGGACGCGTCACTAAAGCACGCGCGATACCAACCCGTTGTTTTTGACCACCCGATAATTGGCTAGGGTAGTGATCCTTTTTATCACTGAGTCCTACAAAACTTAGAACTTCATCCACCGACAAAGGGTCATCGTATGGATGTATCTCAAGCGCTAAATGTACATTTTCAGCGACAGTCTTATTATTTAATAAATTAAATTGCTGGAAAATCATCCCAATATCTTTACGGAAATATTGAAGTTCTCCTTTACTTAAAGACAGCACCTCAACATTATCGACCAAAACATGTCCACTATCTGGGCGTTCTAAAGCATTAATAAAACGCACAAGGGTTGATTTTCCTGCACCACTTTCTCCGACCACACCAAAAACTTCTTGGTCTTTAATGCTTAAACTTATATTGTCTACTGCGAGAAACGAGCCAGATTTTCCTTCAAATCGCTTCGTTGTATTCACGAGTTCAATCAAAAATTATCCACCACCTTTGATTCTTGTAATTGTTTTCATTGTAACAGATTTATATTTAAATTGAAACAGAATAAAGCCCTATTATCGCGGAATATATTGTGAAAATGTTCTCTATCCTAAAACAGACGACCGAAACTGTTTATTCACTGTCATTTGTCAATAATCTCGGTGCGAAATAATCCATCCCGATGGCTCCAATGGGCGCTGTAATTAAGATTGACAAGACTGCGAGAGTTAACATCAATTCTCCACCAGCCATTCCGTTTGCTAAAGGCACACTCCCAATAGCAGCTTGAACCGTTGCTTTAGGTAAATAACTCATGAGTACAAATCTCTTCTCTTTCTTATTAAAAGGTGTATTAAGCAAACAAAGTCTCACACCAATAAATAAGCGACACAGAGAGAGAAGAATGATAAAGAGTATCGGTAAGAATCCATAAGACAAAGCATTTGCCGGATTGACACTCACACCGACTAAAAAGAATAGAAAAATCTCAGCGACAAACCAAATTTGGTTAAAAGAACCTGATAAGTCATTAGATAACTTTTCAGATTGAGCCCGAATCATAATATTCATTGCGATGACCGCAAGAATTCCTGAAAATAAACCTGTAAAAACTGTTTCCAAACGCATCAATACCATCCCACTTGCTAAGAGGATCATAACTTGAAATACACGCTTCAATTGAATGTAAACAAATAAGACATTCAATAAATAACCTAGGACTGCCCCGCCAAAAATTCCTGCAATAATTGAAACAGGCACTTGCATAAATGTCCAAGCTGAGACAGAACCTCCTAAAGCAATCGTTAAAAAGGCTGAAAATAAAACTAAAACAAAGACATCATCTAAAGAAGCACCCGCTAATATCATTTGCGGCACTTGCTTTTTCGTACCCCGATGCGTTTGAATTAAATCTACCATGCGTGGGACGACTACCGCTGGAGAGACCGCTGCTAATATTGCACCAATCAATAAAGATTGGATTAAAGAAAAGCCAAAAAACAAAGGTCCAAAGATCATCGAAGTCATAATCTCAACGGTTGCCGGCACAAAACACATCATGATAGCTGGGCGACCCACCTCTAACAGTCGCTTAATATCCAATGACAAACCTGCGCGAGTTAAGATAACAATCAACGCGACTTGACGAATGTCAGGACTTAATCGTAATAAATCTGAATCAACAAGATTTAAACCAAAAGGGCCTAATAATATTCCGGCTATTAAATAACCTAATAAAGCAGGGAGTTTTAGCTTCTTTAAAGTATACTCCAAGACAACGCCACTCACTAATATCAACGCTACACTTACTAACATTTTATCCCTCCAATAATATAAAAAAGACTTCTACACACTCAAATAAGCATGCAGAAGTCATTAGTCTTTAAGACGGTTTTGCCCGTAGGCAAGGGAGCCCTTCATTCCCAAATATTATATTTATCTAAAGTATACACCTAAATTTAATACGGTCAATACTTTCGATCCAGTAAAATAATATAGCAAGAAGATTAAAAATGAATTAGAGTTATTCTCATTAATATGGTATAATTTTTATAAGTAAAATCAATAACAA
Organism: Ruoffia sp. FAM 20857; assembly: GCF_045528645.1. Taxonomy (NCBI): domain Bacteria; kingdom Bacillati; phylum Bacillota; class Bacilli; order Lactobacillales; family Aerococcaceae; genus Ruoffia; species Ruoffia sp. FAM 20857. Next base: position 11,696 of record NZ_JBGQRB010000003.1, on the reverse strand, counting down.
TGATGAGAAATCAACTTTAGAAAAGAGGCATTGGTATGAACGAGAAAATAAATTTTGTCATGATTTCACCTCATTTTCCATCGAACTTTGAAACATTCGCAGTTCGTTTAAAGGTAAAAGGCATTAATACCTTAGGTATTGCAGATGAACCTTATGAGAATTTGAGTCAATCGTTGAGAGATAGTTTAACAGAATATTATCGCGTCGATAATATGGATGATTATGATCAAATGTATAGAGCTGTTGCTTACTTTGCGTTTAAATACGGTAAAATTGACCGCATCGAATCGCATAACGAGCACTGGTTAGAACTTGATGCAAAGTTGCGGACAGATTTCAATGTCTTCGGTTATAATAATCGCAATATTCGCTTGATTAAATATAAATCAACGATGAAAGAAGTCTTTCGTGAACTAAAGATACCTGTAGCTAAAGGCCGTGTCATATCAGATAAAGCCGATGCGAAAAAACTAATTAAAAGTCTAAAGTATCCAGTCATTATTAAACCAGATACTGGTGTTGGTGCAAACGATACGTTTAAAGTCAAAAACGAAAAAGAACTAGATGAATTCTTTAAGGTTAAACAACCAGAGGTGCCTTACATTATGGAAGAATTCATTGATGGACAAATTGTAACCTTTGATGGTTTAACAGACCGGGATGGAAATATCGTCTTCTCATCTACTTTAATCAATGATAAACCTATCTTAGATATTGTTACCCAAGATACAGATATGTATTACCATATTAAGCGAGAGATACCTACGGATCTTGCTGAATTCGGTAAAAAATGTGTAAAAGCCTTTGAAATAAAAGAGCGTTTCTTCCACTTTGAATTCTTTAGATTAAAAGATGGTTCTTTATATGGATTAGAAGTGAACTGCCGACCACCCGGAGGCGCTACAATCGATATGTTCAACTATGCGAATGATTTTGATATTTTTAAAGAATATGCAAATTTTGTTAAAGATAATCGATTTGAAGCAGAAATTACACGACCATATCATGTGATTTATGTCTCACGAAAAAATCATTTAAATTATAAGTTTACGAATGAAGAAATTAAAGATAAGTACAGTAAAGAATTAGTAAACATTGTACAAATTCCAGGTGTTTTTGCTAAAGCAATGGGAGATATAGGATTTATTATGAAGTCGCCATCAGAAAAGAAAATTAATGAAATGCTTAAAACCATCGCTCAAAGACAGGAGGCGTAAACAATGCATTTTGAAGCAAGAAGTCATTATAGTGGGCATTTAGGCCGTGAAATGTATTTTAACCGTTATGGGCATGGCGGTACGCCAGTGATTGTATTCCCATCAAGTGGTGGGAGTAAGGATGAGTATGCTGACTTTAAGATGGTAGAAACTTTAAGTGGTTTCATCGAATCAGGACAAATTCATCTTTATACTGTGAGCAGTATCGATTCAGAATCTTGGAATGACACTGGTAAATCAGCACACGATAAGGCAAAAGCACATAATCAGTATGATAAGTATTTAGTGCATGAGTTCATTCCCTTAGTCCGACATGAATCACAATGGGACGGGAAGATGATTGCGACTGGTTGCAGTATGGGTGGCTTCCACTCAATGCTGTTTGCCTTAAGACATCCGGATATTATTGGACTAACCATCTCACAAAGTGGTGTTTATGATGCGAGATACTTTACCGGCGAATTTGGTAGCGATATTGCTACTTATGAGAATTCTCCGATTGATTTCTTGTGGAATATGTCTGATCCATGGTTCTTAGATCAATACCGACAGAATCAATTCATTGTCTCAGTTGGTCAAGGCGATTGGGAAGGACCGCACGTCACAGCAACACGTAAATTAGATGAAGTATTCAATGCTAAAGGAATTCCAGGCTGGTTTGACTATTGGGGACATGATGTTGCCCATGATTGGCATGACTGGCGTCAGCAAATATATTACTTCTTTTCAACATTAGAAGATTTAGGAATTGTTTAACAATTCTTTCAAAATTACGTCTCAAGGATGATAACAGAAGGCAGAATTTCGTATATACTTAGTATTGTAAGGAAGTACAAGTTGAAAGGAATTGATTATATATGAAATTTTTAGGTAATTTAATTTGGTTTATCTTTGGAGGCTTTATTAATTTTATCACCTGGGGCTTCATTGGTTTGCTCTGGTGTATAACAATTATTGGAATTCCAGTTGGGATTCAATGTTTTAAGATTGCGAGTCTATCTGCATGGCCCATGGGACGTGAAGTTTACCACAGTAATAGTGGGGGAAGTTTCCTTATGAATATTTTATGGATTATTTTTGGCGGAATTGAAATCGCAGCTATGCATTTATTTAGTGGCTTAATATTATGTGTGACCATTATTGGGATTCCATTTGGCTTACAACAGTTCAAATTAGTGAAACTCGCACTCTTCCCATTTGGTGCAGAAATCCACAATGAACGCCAACAAGTAGTGATGAGAACCGACGTTCCATATTCAAGATAAGTTATGAAGTTGAAGAAGCATGTAAGAATGCTTCTTTTTTTATGAATGAAAATTCATCTGATATACGATTAAATTTTTAGTTAAATATAAAAGTATAATTAAAAAATACAAAATGACGTCGATTCAGAGAGCTATGTCAGAATAATTCACATAATGGACAGAAATTAGCAAGTAAAATTAAATAATATTTAAATAGGAAGGAACGCGACTTTTTTCAGAAAAAAGGGGTAACTTTCCGCATAGGGCTAGGGTGTGAACATTTTTTATGATATACTTAAAAATGTTAGGGGTGAGTAAAAATTGAGCAAGGATATAATTGGAAAAGTAAGAGAAGCTGAAAATTTAATTGATTCTATGAAAGTAGAATTAGCGGATAAAAAAGAAGCGATTCGTGAAAATGAAAAAGAAAAAATTGAAACTTATCGCAAAGAATTAGAGCAGTCGCTTGATGGCGTTGCTTCTGAATTGGAGCAAGAAAGAAATCAAGAATTAGCCGAAGTCCGTGAAAGAGTGAATTATGAAGTGGATAATTATCGGCGACATGCCCAAGATGATTATCAAACTCATAAAGGAGAACTCATTCAAGCTGGAATAAAGGAGGTTATGAGTCAATATGGCAATTTCAGTCATGAAGCGGGTAACAATCATCGCGGAGCAAGCGAATAAAGAATTATTACTCGAATCCCTTCAAGAATTAAAAGGAATTGAAATCGTCCCTTTTGAAGAAGTGGAGGAAGCAGATCTTGATATCTTCTTTGACGGTGCGTCATTGAATTCAGAAGATTCAAAACTGAATCGTTACACTCTAAATAAGATTGAAGACGCAATAGAATTTCTGAAACAATACGGATCACAACCGTCTTTTATCAAACGAATGCGAGAGAAACGTAAAGTTTACTCGCTGCAAGAACTTGAAACAGAAGTAAATTCAATGAATCTTGAGTCACTGCTAAGACTGGTTAGCGAAAAACGTTCCGAGTTGGAACAGTTAAGGCAAGCGATTACAGAACTTGAAGAGAAGGAACGTTTTCTTAGAAAATGGACTAACTTAGACTTCTCACTTAAGCAGTCTGATGACTTTAAGCATTTTGATGTCGTTGTTGGTTCGATTGATACTGAAGATTCAACTGAATTCATAGACAACTTAATGAACGTTACTGATGAAGTATTGGTTCAAGAGGTATACTACACTGAAGATACAAGCGGTTACACGATTGTGTTTTCTAAAGAACATCAAGAGGATGTTCAAGAAGTCGTCAGACGTTCGAATTTCACTGAATTAGATTACGAGTACGATAAGTTACCAAAAGAAGAACTTCAAGAGGTACTAAGTACACGTAAAAGAATGATCGAAGAGCAATCCGAACTTGTGAAGCGTTTCAAATCTAATCGTCAATTATTGAGTAATTTAAAATTAGCTCAAGAATATTATGCGAACTTAATCGAACGTGAGAAAGCGAGTCAATTATTACTAGATAGTTCTCATTTATTTATTCTTAAAGGGTGGATGGATGCAGACGAAGTATCAGATAATATCGTGAATATTAATCATGTAATTGGTGAAGACAACCTTGCAATCTTTACATATGATGTTGATCCTGAAGAAGATAACTTAGATGAAGTTCCAGTGAAGTTGAAGAATAGTGCGTTTAGTACACCCTTTGAAACTTTAACTCTTCAATATGGAACACCGAAGTATAACTCAATCGACCCAACACCGTTTTTCTCATTTTCTCAAGTGTTATTCTTTGGATTAATGAGTGCAGATGTAGGGTACGGATTATTACTGTTTATCGCAACATTCATACCCATTATGTTTTTCGAATTAAACCCAGGTATGAGAAAAACCTTGAAATCATTTAACTATATGTCAGTTGGAACAATTCTAGTTGGCTTATTTTTTGGAAGTTTCTTTGGATTCTCACTACCATTTGGTGTGATGAATTTATCATCACAAGTTATTGAAGTGATGATATTCTCTGTTGCGTTAGGTTTAGTTCATTTGTTAGTGGGTTATTCATTAAAGTTCTATCTAACATTGAAAGAAAAAGATTATGGTAGTTCTTATTTAGATGCACTACAACAAATTTTGATGCTCATTGGTGGGGCAATACTAGCGATCAACTTCATTCTTGAAATTCCTCTTTTAAATACTATTGGTTTAGTACTATTACTTGGGAATGTGATTGGAATGATTGTTGTCAATATGATTGTAGCGAAAAACCCACTGATTGGTCTCGGACAAGGGGCTTTTGGTTTAATTGATTTAGCGGGGATGATTGGTGATATCGTCAGTTATACACGTTTAACAGCCTTAGCCGTTGCGGGAGCGAATATAGGTATGGCATTTAATCTTATCGTAGGACTGTTACCGCCGTTTGTACGTTTCACAGTCGGAATATTATTATTCTTGGCATTACATGCCCTAAATATCTTCATTACTTATTTAGGAGCTTACGTGCATTCAATGCGTCTGCAATTCGTTGAGTTCTTTGGTAAGTTTTATGAAACAGGTGGAAAAGCATTCAAGCCTTTAAGCCCACTTGAAAAAGAAGTTTGGATTCAAAAAAATTATAACAATAAATAGGAGGAATTAATAAAATGGAATTTCTACAAACATTATTCGGAGAAAACATTGGTCTAGTATTTGGAGGATTAGGAGCAGCAATTGCGACAGTCTTTGGAGGGATTGGATCAGCACGTGGTGTAGGTATCGCAGGGGAGTCTGCTGCAGCTTTAGTTAAAGAAAAACCTGAATTATTTGGACAAGCATTAGTTTTACAACTATTACCAGCGACACAAGGTTTATACGGATTCGTAATTGGTTTATTAATGTTATTACAATTAGATGCTGGAATGGATACTTCAACAGGATGGCACTATGTTATGTGTGCTTTACCAGTAGCAATCACAGGTCTGACTTCAGGACCAGCACAAGGGCGCGTTTCAGTTGCAGGTATGCAAATCATTGCACAAAGACCAGAAAACTCTACACAAGGGATTGTATTCTCAGCGATGGTTGAGACATACGCTATTCTAGGATTCGTAATTTCTCTACTTATGTTCTTATTAGTTTAATTACTGCTTTTACAAGTAGACAAGAGAGGAGTGAGTAGATGGCTGACATTAATGGATTAACCAAGAGTGTTATCGAACGAGAACAAGCCAAGGTTGACCAAGCGGTCCACGCTTACGAACAAGAGCAAGCGGCCGAAACGGAAACTAAAAAAGAAAATCTAAAACAAACATTTGTTAAACGTAAATTTAATCTTGAACAAGAGAGCAAACATCAATTAGACATTTCGCTTAACAGTGAAAGTTTAAAGAAACGGGACCAAATATTAGAGACAAAGCAAGCAATTATAAGCGATTATATTGCTCAAGTGAAGCACTCATTTGAACAACTTGATGCTGAAACAACAACAAAATTCATCAAAAGTGTTCTAAATGACTATTCAAATCCTGAACAATACGAAATTGTTTTAGGTGAAAAAACACGTGACTTATTAAATAACTCGCTTCAAGTGAATGCGACAGTTTCTAATGAGACAGTCGCTGACAAAGCAGGCTTTGTCCTACGCCAAGGAAGTATAGAATACAATTATTTATTCGATAACTTAGTGGAAGAGAAGGCGAGTTCTTTACAAACACTTATCGTTGATAAAATTTTCAAAAAATCATAGGAGGTGGATTACATGCAAGATAGTTCATATGGACCGTTGAATACAACGGTTCGCGTACAAGAGACTAATCTCCTAAAGCAAAGTGACTATGACCGAATGTTATCAGCCAAAACCTATGAGGATGCTGTTCGAGTATTAGCCGACACCGGTTACCGTGATGGTATGGAAGAAGCGATTCAAACGAGAGAGTATGACGATATGTTAATGGATGAGTTGAAAGAAACTTACCAATGGATTATGGATCAATCGCCAAGTCCCGTACTTTCAGAATTAATGACTTTAAGCTATGCTTATCACAATATCAAAGTGTTATTCAAAGAAGAACTTACGGGTAAAGACTTTGACCAAACATTAATTGATATCGGGCTATATCCCATTTATGAATTTCGCCGTGCGGTTTCTCAAGGACAATCGGATGTTTTACCAAAATGGTATATGCAAAACATCAACAATCTAAGAATTGAATTTGCGGAGACACCTCGGTTGAATGATATTGATATTTTCGTAGACCGTGCTTACGTCCATCATTTGAAGCGATTATCGGAAGAGATTGCCGATCATGACGTAACACGTTATATTGAAAAGTTAATTGATAATACAAATATGTCGATATTCTTTAGAGCGATGGCTAATGATCGTGGTCGAACACACTTACAAGCAACAATCACTAACGAAGGAGCGATTTCAACAGATTACTTTGTTGAAGTGGCTGAAGGCGGGATGGAGAATGCGATTCGTGTCTTTTCAGACTCACCTGATTACCGTGATATTGTAGCTGAAGCAATGGATGATCAAGGAAAATTCTCCTTAAGACGCTTTGAACAAGCAATAGATAATGCAACGGAAACGTATTTACAACAAGCAAGATTCCTTGTTTTTGGTCCGTTACCTGTCTTAGCGTTCATTAGTGCGAAAGAGATTGAAGTGAAGAATATCCGATTGGTTTTAACAGGTAAAATTAATAACATTGAATCAGATATTGTTAGAGATAGGATGAGATTAGATTATGCAGTATAAAATCGCTATCGTAGGAGAGAAAGATACAGTTTACGCTTTCGGGATGTTAGGAATGAATGTATTTTATACAACAGACGCAAAACAAGGACGTCAAGTTGTCAAAGATATCATAAAAGATGATTACGGTGTGATTTTTATTACTGAAAATCTGGCACAACAAATACCAGATATTATTAAAAAATATGATGATGAATTCATGCCGGCCTTCATTCTAATCCCAAGTGATTGTGATTCTGAAAGTATCGGTTTACAGCGCGTTCAAGAAAATGTGCAAAAAGCCGTCGGTCAAAATATTCTATAGGAGGTATTATTATTGGATTCTGGAACAATCGTATCAGTATCTGGTCCTTTGGTAGTCGCAAAGGGCTTAGATAACGCAAAAATTCGTGACATTTGTTACGTTGGTGACGCTAACTTAGTTGGTGAAATTATCCAAATTCGTAACGAAAATGTTTACGTACAAGTTTATGAAGAGACTTCAATGGTCGGTCCTGGAGAGCCTGTAAAACCTACAGGAAAACCATTATCAGTTGAATTAGGACCTGGATTAATTGCTGGAATGTTTGATGGTATTCAAAGACCACTACAAAAACTAGCAGAATTATCAAATAATTCATTCTTAGACCGTGGAGTTCACTTACCAGCTTTAGATCGTGAAACAATTTGGAATTTTACAAAAAATGTTGAAGTTGGAGACATGGTCGAATCAGGAGATATCATCGGTGAAGTTCCTGAAACTGATGTTATCTCACATAAAATTATGGTACCTGTAGGTACAAAAGGAACAATTAAATCAATTCAAGATGGTGAATTCAAAGTAGAAGATACTTTATACACTGTTGAATTAGAAAATGGTGAAGTGAAAGAATTTAACATGATTCAATCTTCACCAATCCGTGAAGGACGTAAAACTGCACGTAAACGTACACCTGATGAGCCATTAATTACTGGACAACGTGTCATTGATACATTATTTCCAGTAGTTAAAGGTGGAGCAGCAACCGTTCCTGGACCATTCGGTGCAGGGAAGACTGTTGTACAACATCAGATTGCTAAATGGGCAGACGTGGACATCGTTGTTTATATCGGTTGTGGTGAGCGTGGAAACGAGATGACAGAGGTTATTAACGAATTCCCAGAACTAGTTGACCCACATACTGGTAAATCAATTATGGACCGTACAATCTTAATTGCCAATACATCAGATATGCCGGTTGCGGCTCGTGAAGCGTCAATCTATACAGGGATTACAATCGCAGAATATTTCCGTGATATGGGTTACTCTGTTGCCGTTATGGCGGATTCAACTTCTCGTTGGGCAGAGGCATTACGTGAAATCTCAGGTCGTTTAGAAGAGATGCCAGGGGACGAAGGTTACCCAGCTTACTTAGGTAGTCGACTTGCAGAATACTACGAGCGTGCTGGTAAAGTAGAAACTTTAGGTAAACCAGAACGTACAGGGGACATCACAGCGATTGGAGCGGTATCACCTCCCGGAGGAGATACATCTGAACCAGTAACACAAAACACAATGCGTGTAGCGAAAGTGTTCTGGGGACTAGATGCAACGCTTGCTCGCCGTCGTCACTTCCCATCAGTAAACTGGTTAACATCATACTCATTATATTCTTCAGATATGAATATTATTATGGGTAACCGTTTAGGAATCGATTGGGATTCAATGGTTAAACATACGCGTGCTTTACTACAAGATGAGTCTGAATTAGAAGAAATTGTTCGTTTAGTAGGGGTTGAATCTTTATCAGATACAGACCGCTTGAAATTACAAACAGCCGCAATGATTCGTACAGACTACTTACAACAAAACGCTTATGATGATGTGGATACATTTACGGACTTAGAGAAACAAGCTCAAATGTTACAAACAATTCTTTATTTTGAAGAGAAAGGTCGCGAGACTTTAGAGCTTGGAGCTTCAATTAACAGTATCTTAAATGGAACAGTTAACTTAAGAGAGCGTATCGGACGTATGAAATATATCGAAGATAACACAGAAGCGCCTTACGCAGAAATTCGTAAAGCGATTGATGATACGTTAAGACAAGTGATGCAAGATGGAGGTGAGGTCTAACGTGTTAAAAGATTATAGAGGTATTACTGAAATAGTCGATCCGTTAATTACGGTTCAAGACGTTGAAGGAGTAAAATTCGACGAACTTGTAGATGTTCAATTAGGTAGCGGCGAAACACGTCGAGGCCAAGTACTAGAAGTTAAAGACGATAAAGCTGTCGTTCAATTATTCGAAGGTTCAGCAGGAATCAACAAAATGGATACAAAAATCCGTTTCTTAGGACACCCATTAACATTAGATGTGTCTGAAGATATTATTGGACGCCGTTTTGACGGTATGGGACGAATTGCTGATGGTGGACCAGATTTAATTCCTGAGAAATCATTAGATATTAACGGGCAAGCAATTAACCCGGTTAAACGTCTGTATCCAAACGAATTTGTTCAAACAGGAGTATCAACGATTGACCATTTAAACACATTAGTTCGTGGTCAAAAATTACCAATCTTCTCTGGATCTGGACTTCCTCACCAAGACTTGGCTGCACAAATTGCACGTCAAGCGTCGGTAGTCAATTCAGATGAGAAGTTCGCGGTTGTTTTCGCAGCTATCGGGGTTACTTTCGAAGAGGCAGAATTCTTCATTAATGACTTTACTGAAACTGGTGCGATCGACCGTTCAGTTGTATTTATCAACTTAGCGGATGACCCAGCTATTGAACGTATCGCAACACCACGTATGGCTCTGACAGCCGCTGAATATTTAGCGTTTGAAAAAGACATGCACGTGCTTGTAATTATGTCAGATATGACTAACTACGCGAACGCATTACGTGAAGTATCAGCAGCACGACGTGAAGTGCCGGGACGTCGTGGTTACCCAGGTTACTTATACACAAACTTAGCGACACTTTATGAGCGTGCAGGTCGTATCGAAGGTTCTAACGGATCAGTGACTCAAATTCCAATTGTTACCATGCCGGAAGATGATATCACTCACCCGATCCCTGACTTAACCGGTTATATTACTGAGGGACAAATTTTATTATCTCGTGAGTTGTATAACCAAGGTATTGAACCACCAGTAGATGTTTTGCCATCATTATCACGTCTGAAAGATAACGGGATTGGGGAAGGTAAGACACGTGCGGACCACGCATCTACTATGAACCAAATTTTCTCTGCGTATGCTCAAGGTAAAGAAGCGAAAAGTTTAGCTTCTGTATTAGGGGACTCTGCCTTAACGGACAGTGACTTGAAATACTTAGAGTTTGCAGATGAATTTGAACAACGTTACGTGAACCAAGGTTACTACACAAACCGAACAATTGAAGATACATTAGCAATTGGTTGGGACTTATTAGGTATCTTGCCACGTACAGAATTAACTCGTATTAGTGAGGAACACTTGGATCAGTACTTACCAAAGACTGAGGAAGGGTGATAAGCGATGGCACAACTAAACGTTAATCCGACAAGAATGGAACTTGCTCGTCTGAAAGACCGTTTAGCATTAGCAACACGCGGGCATGATGTCTTAAAAGACAAACAAGACGGGTTAATGCGTAGTTTTATCGAATTAATTCGTGAGAACAATGCCTATCGTCAAGAAGTTGAGGGCCACCTGAAAAAAGGAATGCAAAACTTTTCCTTGGCAAAAGCTTTACTGCATGAGGAATATTTAGAACAGATTTCTTTAGTCCCTCAATACGATGTAACGGTAGATGTTCGTAAGGAAAATATGATGAGTGTAAAGGTGCCTAAAATGCACTTCAGTTCAGATGACCAAGATGATCAGTCACTGAACTATGGTTACATCAACTCGAACGCAGACTTAGATGAAACTTTACAAGAATTCAGTGATGTTCTACCTAAAATGTTAAAACTCGCTGAACTTGAAAAGACGAGTCAATTATTGGCGAATGAAATCGAAAGAACGCGACGCCGAGTAAATGCCTTACACGAACGAACAATTCCAGACTTGGAAGAAACAATCAAAACTATTCAAATGAAACTTGACGAAAACGAACGGGCAGAAATTACACGTCTGATGAAAATCAAAGATTTCGATCAAGAAGATTAGTTATAAAAGAGGAAACCCACCAGATCGGTGGGTTTTTTCTTGTTTTATGAGGGATTTATGGGTCGCGGGGCGTCGTGGAGTGTCGCGACGATAAAGCCCATATAATTGTGTAAAAGTAAAAAACCATAATAATCTCTTTGGTACAATGTAGTTGACAGACAAACATTGAAAGGAAGATTATTATGGCTCAATTAAATATTACCTTAAATTTAGAAGAATTAACAGAGGCAGTCATGAATAGCGATATGAATGCGATGATGAAATCATTAGCTGTCACTGTCTTTAACGCTTATATGGAAGTTGAACGTGATCGCTACATTAAAGCAGAGAACTATGAACGGACTTCGGAACGAAAAGATCAGCGGAATGGCTATTACGAACGGGACCTCATGCTAAATA
>NZ_JBGQRB010000002.1:0-123505 GCF_045528645.1 Ruoffia sp. FAM 20857 | reverse complement strand
GCCAAGTGAATTCTCCTTTTAGTAATGTATGGTAACTTTATTATATAGGAATTCACTGGCTTTTGTGTACATACAAAAAAAGGTGTCAGTGAGATTTCTCTCACCAACACCAAAAATTCAAGAACCATTTTTTAGATGTGTTTAATGCGCATTCGAATTGAAAAGGACTGCAGATTTAATCAAAAAAATACACATTAGTACGTAAAACCGAAATATTCCGACATAAGTTATAAAATTTATTTATTCAACATATTGAAATGACTTTCATTAATATGTATAATATGTGTATTAAATCACAAAGGGGTTAAAGTATGAAGTTCGTTTGTAAGATAATGAAGTCAGTATTGATTATGGGTTTAGTATTAAGCAGTATAGTAGGTAGTTTGAACGTTAGTGCACAAGATAGCGAAACAGATGCAGAAACTGGAGCATCGGAAGTCACAGCAGACTTTACACACCCAGATGATTTAGCAGAATCATATGATGTCATAGTTATTGGTGCTGGTGGAGGAGGAATGGCTGCAGCAATTGCTGCCAAAGATGCTGGATCAAATGTGGCCATATTCGAAAAAATGCCAATATTAGGTGGAAATACTCTGAAATCATCAGCTGGAATGAATGCATCTGAATCTAAGTTCCAAGAAGCTGAAGGTATAGAAGATTCAAATGAATTGTTTTTTGAAGAGACAATGGCAGGCGGACACGATACAAACGATGAAGAGTTAGTTCATTATTTAGTAGATAATTCTGCTTCAGCAATAGAGTGGTTAGACTCTATGGGTATCAATTTAAGTAGTATTACCACTACAGGAGGTATGAGTGTACCAAGAGCTCATCGTCCTGAAGATGGATCAGCAATTGGAGGATATCTAGTGGACGGCTTACAACGAAATGTATTTGAACGTGAAATTCCAACTTTCGTAAATGCCAATGTCACTGAAATACTAGAAGAAGACGGAGTAGTCACTGGTGTCCAAGTTAATATTGAAGGTAATGAACATCAAGTGAATGCAAAAGCTGTAATTATTGCAACGGGTGGTTTTGGCGGTAACTTAGAAATGGTTACAGATAATAATCCGGATTTAGAAGGATTTGTTACGACGAATCACGAAGGAGCGACCGGAGATGGCTTAGTAATGGCCCAAGAAGTTGGCGCTCAGTTAGTAGATATGGATCAAATACAAATTCACCCAACAGTTGAGCAAGAGACATCATATTTAATTACTGAAGCAGTACGAGGTGAAGGTGCTATTTTGGTTAATAAAGAGGGCGAGAGATTTTTTAATGAATTAGATACACGTGATGCAGTGTCACAAGCAATCTTATCTCAAACAGATTCATCTGCTTACGTAATTTTCGACCAAGCACTAAGAGGGCGAGTGAAAGCCATAGATCAGTATGAATCAATGGGCTTGGTTAAAGTTGGAGATACTATTGAGGAATTAGCTACTACTATAGAATTGGATCCAGAAGTATTGAGTCAAACTCTATCGATTTGGAATGATAGTGTAGCAAACGGAACTGATGATAACTTTGGAAGAACAACGGGTATGGAGATTGCATTAGAAGAAGCGCCTTTTTACGCAATAAAAATTGCGCCAGGAATTCACCATACAATGGGCGGGGTAAAAATTAACACAAACGCTCAAGTATTAAATGAAGCTGATGAAGCAATTACTGGTTTATATGCAGCTGGTGAAGCAAGTGGTGGTGTTCACGGATCAAATCGCATTGGCGGAAATGCTATAGCTGATATAATTATCTTTGGTCGCCAAGCAGGAGAGCAGAGTGCGTTATTCGTAAACTAAAATCCGATCTATAAAACTTTAACAAGGGGGCCGACAATGATTAACTGTCAGCCCCCTTGTTTATTTGCAATTGACTCATACAAATTATTCAACTGGAACTTCTCCATATTCACTCAATGCAGTGGTAATAGCATTTCCTTCGTCATCAAAGATATATTCAGAAGCGATTTCACCAATTTCAGGGGCGTAGTAGTATCGTTGTACCTCACCCTCTGGCATAACCGATTCAATCACTAAGACATCATGATACGTTTCACCCTCAACTTCATGTTCAGCGAGAATATCCGTGACTGTAAACTCTAGTTCATCGCGGTAACCTCTTGTAAATGTGTCTCCAGCCGCTAACTCTGCTGGGAAGAATGTCGCGACTTGCTCATCTAGGGAGTCTTCGTGATAACGGAAGTCTTCGCCTTCGTACGAATTTGGGTAGTAAGCTAATTCGATGACACCATCTTCAGTCAATTGATAGACATAAGAGACAGTATTACCTGTATTGGCACGACTGACTTGGTAAATCCCGTCTTCATCAGGTTCATAATCTAAAGTTAAGGTAAAAGGCGCAAATTCCATGCCTACTCCTATGTGATCATAATAGGGATAGAATAAACCAGGTGCGTAGTTGCTAGTATCAACACTTTCAGTTGCTTCTTCAGCGGTTACTGCAGAGCTAAAGCCGGCAAATAGTACCGCAGCGAATAGAATGGACGCTAGAATACGTTTGAGTGCGTTGTTTTTCATATTTGAATCCCTCTTTCTAAAATGCGCTCGAGTTTGAAATTGCCACAATTCTTCGACACATCTCTCCTCCTTTTAATTAAATTTTACTATAAACACGTCACTATCTAAAATAATATCCATTTTAAAGAAATATTAATCCTCTCCAAGGTAAGCGCATTCATTTTGTGTTATAATAAATATATAAGACATACAGGAGGTGTGTAAAATGTTACATGAGTATCAACGCATATTAGTTGCGACAGATGGATCTGAAGGCGCTGAGTTGGCTTTGAATAAAGCCGTGGCAATTGCTGAACGGAATAATGCCAAACTATTTATTTTACATGTATTAGATACACGAGCAATCCAAGCGACATCAAGTTCGGATATTCATTTTAGGGATGCATTAAGAGACCTAGGTAACCGTGTGATGAGTGATGCGAAGGATTTAGCGACAGGGCGTGGCTTAACAGATGTTGAGACAATCCTTGAGATGGGATCTCCAAAATATGTCATTGCTGAAGATATTCCAAAACGCGAGAATATTGATTTAATCGTTATGGGTGCGAGAGGTATGGGTGCTGTAGAAAGATTCTTTATGGGATCTGTATCGGAAAATGTTATTCGTCATGCATCGTGTGACGTATTAGTAGTAAGACCAAAAGAAAGTGAATAAATTGACACATGATGTTGAGAAAGGATCTGAACAGTGTATTTAAATAGTCAATAATGCCTACTAGATCTAAAGATTTAGTAGGCATTATTTTGAATTGTAACAGCACTTATAATCGAATCAGTTGCATATTTACCTCCAATTGTATTAACCTTAAGGAATAGAGATAAAACTAAATTTTAAGGAGCTATTTATGTTTTCAATAAATGGGAAAGAATTTATATGGAAGGCGTTAATGTCTTTAATGGGTATTACCCTCATCAGTTTTGGGGCTGCATTGAGCCAAACAATGAATATGGGCTTGGATCCATTCACTGCGATTAACACAGGTGCGAGTGAGTTACTTGGCTTTACTTTGGGGAATTATCAGTTATTTGTCAATGCTGCGATTTTGGCAATTATTTTGTTTTTTGACCGGAAGATTATTGGCTGGGGGACGATTTTTAACTTAGTGCTTGTTGGTTACATGATTGAATTCTTTATCAGCATGTTAGAGTCATTCATAGACCCAACTCAGTTTGCCTTTATCGTTCAGCTTTTAATTACAGTGGTCGCGATTTTAATCTTTACTTTCGGTGTCGCTTTATATATGGACGCTGATCTTGGGGTATCACCCTATGATGCGATAGCGCCAGTCATCACTGACCGCGTTTCAGCGAGTTACAAAACTGTCAGAATGATTCAAGATATAATTGTTGTAATTACTGCGTGGATTCTTGGGGGTCCAGTTGGCGTTTCAACCTTTATCACTGGTTTCCTGGCTGGTCCGTTGATTGATTTCTTTTCCAACCGTTTCACAAGTAAACTATCCGATAAAGTCGAAGAAAAAGCATAAAAATAAGACGCCTATCTCAGGCGTCTTTTGCTTTTAAGAAAATATATCATCTGCATTTTCTTTCTCAACTTGAACCATTGTATTCATGCGTGACAATTCACTCATTGGAATTGGATGGCCTGCTTCATTTAAAGCATCGGCGAATAACTTGTAATAACGTCCCTCGACGTCAACCACATCATCAGCGTCTTTAACCCAAATCCGTATTTTATAGATGAGTCGTCCGTGTTTGTCTTTCATCAAGCCAATAAATTCCGTCGTGTCATTAATTTGATCATCGGACTCGATGACTTGACGGTAAGTGTCTTTAAGTAACTCTTCATAGGCCGCAAAGTTAATATCTGTGGGAATCAATAAATCCAAATCAATTCGGACTGCTTCGCGCGACAGATTTGACAATTCTTGAATATTTCCATTGGGTATAAAATGATGAATCCCGTTATAATCGCGAATCACCGTAGTTCGCACCCCAATACTGTAAATGCGCCCTTCATAACCGTTAATGACGATGTGATCACCCACATCAAATTGGTGTTCAATCAAGATAAACAAACCATTCACCAAATCTGAAACTAAATCCTTCGCTCCTAAACCAACCGCCACACTCGCAATCCCAGCTCCAGCAACTAAAGTTCCCACTGGAATGCCAAGTATTGAAAGTACGCTGTAACCAACGAAGAAGTAAAATGTATAAAGAACGATATTCAGCAATAGTCGTTGAATCGTATTGTTTCTTGAAAAATTATAAAACTTAAAGCGCTTTGTGTTTTCAAAGTAAGTTGTAATAATTTTCTCAACTAACACCCGTACAAGCCATAAAGCAGCGACGGTCAATACGATCCGGAAGATAGCGCTAAGTCCATCTTCTAGCAAACCTTGAAAATCAAATGAAGAAAAAATATTATTAATCGCATTTCTTAAATAAGACATTAGTCAACTCCTTTCCTTAAATGTTTATTTGTTGGGCTTGCGGGGCGTCGTGACGAGGCGCGACGTACTGCAAGTCAATTTCCGTAGCGTCGTGCTCACTCACGACGCCCTGCAAAGCCAACTTAATTATGTTTGCCTTACATTCATTATAGGTTAAATTTAATAAGCATTTCAAATTAGACGCGTAAGTAAGTGTTCACAGTGTCTCACCTCATTATTTTCAGTTTATGTTAGAATGAAAGCAAAGAGGTGAGACAAGTGAACAATCTAAATTCAATTACACGAGGTATCAGTGCTGTTATCATCATTGGAGCATTTATTGCACAAATGAATGACCTCATATCAAGGCATATCTTCACTTCACTACTACTTTTTGCTGTTTCAATCCCACAACTCTATACTGCCTGGGAAATTTATTATAAAAACGACAAAAAATGGAACCTCACTTCAATTGCGATGACCATTCTAGGAGTGTTCTGTATTATATCAGCAGTAAGTATCTATATTATTGGTTAAAAATGACCTTGCGGTTCATCGTGACTCAGCGCGATGGACCGCAAATCTGTTTCCGTGGTGTCGTGATCGCCCACGACGTACCGCAAATTCAAATGCGTAGTGTCGAGCTCACTCACGACGTACCGCAAACGAAAATACGGAGCGTCGTGCCACCACACGACGCCCCGAAAACCAAAAAACCCACCTCAAATCATCAATTTGAGGTGGATTTCATCTATTATTTAGTCGCGCGCAATAAAAAGCGCGAGCTTTCTTGATTTTCAAAGAACATATCTGCTTCTACATTCCCAAAGCCTGCTGTCTGAACTTCTTCAGCCAACTGATTCATGTCAAAGCCGTGTCCATGACCTTGTTTACCCATTTCAATCAGTAATAATCGGCCGTCTTCATTCAACTGTTCAAGTAGCGACGCTAACAATGCTTGATAATTAGGAATGTGGTGCAAGACAAGTGACATAATTATCGTATCGACTTTTTCGGGAAGTTGAATACCTTTTTCAAAATCCATCAAGCGAACCGATGCATTGTGTGCGGATTTCTCAGCAAGTTTCAACTCGACTTGTTCCAGCATTTTCTCAGACCCGTCCACAAATAACATTGAATCCACGTCCTCAAGTAATTCCAAGCCGACTAAGCCGGTTCCGCAGCCTAAGTCGACCACTTTTTCCGAGCGCTCATCATTTAGAAAAGGGCGGATGGCTTCAGTTGCGAGCTCAGCCATTTTAATATTATTTGATGAGTCGTAATGCGATGCTAGTTGGTTAAATTTGTGTATATGATTCATTCAATTCTCTCCTTAAATGCGATTAAAATTCGCTTGACTTGCTTGGGCGATAATACCAATACCGGCCATATGACCTTGACTGGCAGAGACGATGAGCTGAGAAGGACCCGTAATTTCACCAGCAGCATAGATGCCTGGGATATTTGTCTGTCCCATCATATTCGTCACAACAAAGCCAGCTTCACTCACTTCCAGATCCAGTTGCTCAATAAATGGCATCGGGTGTTTTAATTCTGTCGTAATAAAACCTCCCGTACGCTCAAGAATCTCACCACCTTCAAAATGGACACTCTCAAGTTGCCCGTCAGAACCCTTTAATTCACGAATCGTATCTTCGATAAGTCGAATGTTATTTCCCTCTAAGAGTGCTTTTTGTTCTGAATCAAAGACCACCAATCCATTAGTAGCAACAACTAAGTCATCAGTCCAGTTGGTTAATAATTATTTCAATATTAGCCTAATGCTGTTGTCTTGCGTGCACTTCTTTTAAAATGTCTCCGATAGTCTTCTGCGCCAAAACTTCCTGCATCTTAACTTCAGCCTCAGAAATCGCATTTTCAATTAAACATTCGTGATGATGCGTACTTTCATGAGTCATCGTACAATTTAACATGGCTTCCTGTCCCTCGACAGCTTGAATAATATCTAAAAATGAACATGAATCAGGTGATCCAAGTAATTGGTAGCCGCCATTAACCCCAGGTGTTGACGTAATAAGCCCGGCTTTAGATAATTTAGTCAAAATCTTAGACAAATAGCTCGGCGACAGATGTTGGCGACTAGCCAAATCCTCAACCCGAACCGCTTCACGATCCGACTCCATAGCTAAATGAACCATCGAATGCAGGGCGTAATTCGTTGCTTTTGAATATTTCATAACATGGCCTCCTTAATTAAAGACTCAATTTGTCTGGAATTAAATATAAAGGAAATAAAAAACAAAAGCAAGAAAAAAATAATAGGAACTATAAAAATAGTTCCTGCTAAATTATAAATCTTCACTAAACTCCAACGCTTTTTCAGTGAAATAAATCATTTCCTTAGCTAAATTCCCGCGCAAATCAGAAATAGAAGCCAAGACTAGTTTCTTATCTTCCACAACTAACTTCCCATCAATAAAGACATGACTCACATTTGAAGCATTCGCAGAGTAAACCAAAGCACTGTAAACATCGAAGATTGGGAACATATTCACCGAATCAGTTTCAATTAACACAATATCAGCTTTTTTCCCAACTTCAATCGATCCGATTGAGTCTGACATCCCAATCGCTTCAGCCCCACCCAATGTAGCTAAGCGAACAATCTCTCGTGCAGGGAAGGCAGCACGGTTTCCTGTATGCGTCTTATGAAAATTCGCCACCATCCGCATTTGTGTGAATAAATCGAGCGTGTTGCCACTACTCGGTCCATCCGTCCCTAATCCGACAGCTAAACCGGCCTCTAACATTGAAGAGAGTGGTGCCACGCCTTTAGCTGATTTCGTATTCGCGCCGATACAATGCGCGACTGAAACTTGCTTTTCTTTCATTAAGGCGATATCCGAATCAGCCACGAATATACAATGAGCAGCCAAGGTTTTCTCATCTAATACGCCGAGCTGACTTAAATATTCAACGGGTGTTTGACCATACTCTTCACGGTATTTATCCATCTCAAAAGTCATTTCACTCAGGTGAATGGAGAAAGGAATATAATATTTGCGAGCCAATTCACTCGCAGCAATGAGCGACTCATCCGTATTGGTATAAGGCGCGTGAGGCGCAACTGCAGGGGTAATGCGGTCGTGATTTAACCAACGTGGAATAAAATCTTCGCTATAAGCTAAGCCACCAAATTCAATCTCACTGTCCGGACTTTTATCGATGACAGATTCGCCCAATATCGCGCGAGCATGCATTTCATCTGTTGCTACTGCAATTTCTTCTTCAAAATAATACATATCAAAAAAAGTTGTCACTCCAGCAAGTTGCATTTCTGCAATGGCATATTTAGCACTGTGGTAGGCTAATTCCTTCGTCATGCATTCATGCTCTAAAGGAAATAAGAAGCGCGTTAACCGGTCGGGTGTGTCGTCTCCAAGCGATCTAAAAGGAATCATTCCTACATGCGTGTGGGTATTCACCATACCTGGCATAGCTATGGCACCATTTCCGTCTATCACTGTATCGAAATCCGCCTCAGAAGGAGCTTGACTAGCGTCGCCAAAGCCCACAATTTGCGTACCGTCAATCGTTAAAAAGGCGTCTTCGAATTGTGTAAATTGTGCGTCCAAGGTAATTAAATGAATGTTTTTGATTAATGTTTTCATGCTTAATCCTCCATTAATGGAATCAGTTGATGTGTATGTACATCCATCATACCAAAGTCTGTGATTTTAATTTGAGGCGACACTGGAAGAGATAGCGTAGAAAAAGACATAATTTCATTTGTATTGTCATATCCTAAATGAATCATGGCCTGGCGCACCGCTTTTAAATCGCGACCAATCTCAGGTAATGCTTTATCGCTTATGATTCCACCAATCGGCAGAGGACAAGTTGCGACAACTTCTCCGCCTTGCGCAACAACATAAGCCCCATTCAGACGTAAAACTTCGCGTTGCGCCTGTAAGATATCTTCACTTGATGTTCCCATGACCATTAAATTATGATGATCATGTGCCCAAGTCGTTGCGACAGCACCTTTGTCACTCAATGCGCCTTCTACGAGCCCATAACCAACTTGTCTATTTTTCCCATATCGTTCTTGAACAATAATTAATGACAAGCCGCTAGCTTCCCAATCCAAATAGCCATTCTTCACTTTAACCGTTCGCTTCACATGTTCGGTAAAGGTCCCGACAGATTGAATTTGAATCACATTACACATCACTTCAGACACATCTTCACGCACCGGAATTCGTAAATCATCGAGGGTGAGTTCAGCACAGTTAACAGACGAATAGAAGTGGCTTGGAAAGTCTAAAGCCTCTTGATCAAAAGCCAAGGCATCACCGGCTCGATGAACTAAACGGCCATCTTTATAAACGCAGTCAATCTCGAAAGTATCCAAATCATTCAACAGAATAAAGTCCGCTTTTAACCCACTCGCAATGGCACCACGGTCTTGAAAGCCCATCCGGCGCGCCGGCGTGTATGTACTCATATAAATGGCATCGACCGGGTCTAAGCCTTCCTGAATACCAAGACGCAAGTTGGCGTTCAAATGTCCCTCTAACAAGTCATCAGGCATAATATCATCAGTAATTAAAGCGACATGTTCAAAGAGCTGATGTTCATTAATTACCGCAATATTCTCTTTTGTTAGTGATTTCTTTTGCAACTCAATAAATATCCCGCTCCCAATCTTTTCTAGAATCGATTCAGGGGATTGGTGGGTATGGTCGGCGTTTAAACCGGCATACATAAACTTAGCTAAGTCCTCACATTCAACGCGAGGAATATGGCCTTCGAGAGGCATGAAAGGCTTGTTCGTCTGCACTGTTTGTAGAATATTTTGAATCAGTGAATCTGGCTCTGAAGTGATGCCTTTAAAGTTCATGGCTTCGCCTAAAGCAATTACTTTTGGATGTTCCAATAACTCCGTCACTTCAGCGACACCGATCATTCCACCAGTTGTTTCGCGTTCGGGAACCGTCGACGGAACCGATGAAGGAATCGCGTAGAAGATATCCATTACCGTGTCTTGTGCCATAAACGCATAGATACCTTCAATGCCAAAGACGTTCGCGATCTCATGAGAGTCCGCAACCACTGTTGTCACTCCATGAGACAGGGCAGCTCCAGAGAAGGTTGATGGGGGAATCATCGAGCTTTCAATATGCATGTGAATATCAATCAAACCTGGAACAATAAATTTATCCGAGGCATCCACAATCTCTTTCGGATTTAAATAACGCAAATCAGTCTCTTTAATATAGTAGAAACGGTCGTTAATAATCGCGATATTTTTTCTTTCAAAGCATTTTAAGAAGGCATTAAATACTTGCCCATTTTCAATGAGTAAATCAATCAATTTATTCAATCCTTTCAAGAACAATGAGAAAAAGATGAAACTTCAGGTGACTCCCCGAAATTTCATCTTTTCAAAAGTGAGCTAAAGACTATTGGTTCATCAATTCATTCCAAGTGTTAATCCACTCGTCTAAGTTCTCGTTAACAAAAGTAAAGTCAATGGCTTTGGCGCGTTGAGCAACGTCACCGTAAGTTTTATTAGCAGCTGTTTCTTCGTCTAATTCAACGTCCGCATTTGTTGGAGCTTCGTTTAATGAGCTGGCTGTTTGTGTTTGTAATTCTTCACTAAGTTTCCAGTTAATGAAAGCATAAGCCGCTTCTTTATTTTCTGAAGAAGCAACGACGTTTAAAGTATTAAAGTTTGCGTAAGTTCCAGATTCAGGGACAATGAATTGCACATCTGGGTTTGCTTCAGAAATAATTGGGTAAGCAAAGTCACCAACAACGGCTGCAACAATTTCACCAGATTGGAAAAGGTTCGCTAAGTCAGATGATTTTGTATAAGTTTTTGTAATGTTTGGTTTTAAGTCTGTTAAAGCTTGGAAAGCCGCTTCACCATTATCAGTTGTAATATCAACACCTGCGTGATCACTTGCAACGTGTAACATCGCTGGACCAAACGTTGTTGTAATATCTGGAATCGAAATCTTACCTTCTAAAGCAGGATCCCATAAATCAGACCACTCATCGATAGTCATGCCAGCCGCTTCTTCATTGTAGATAATTCCGATACTATTCATTGTATAAGGCGCTCCAGCTGAATCCACAGCATCTTGGGCACCGTCTACTAATAAAGCTAAATTCGGTACTTTTTCTTCGTCTAAAGGCTCGAACATTCCTTCCGCAACCCCTGAAGCTGCGTTGTTTTGAGATAGTTCAATGACGTCAATGGTTGAGTGTGGGTTGTTTTGTAATTTTGTAAAGCGTTCGCTTGAATTCCCAACTTCGTGCGTAATATTAATGCCTTCTGCTTCAGTAAATGGAGCAAAGACGTCAGATTGAATCACATCTTCTGAAATCGCAAACGTCGAGACAATTAATTCACCATTATCTTGAGCAGATGCTGTGTCTGAAGTAGAAGCCGTGTCTGAATTACCACAAGCCGCAAGGACCATAACTGATGTTAAAGCTAATACAGATGTTTTAATAATTTTCATTATATATTCTCCTTTAAGAATGTTTTAAACTAAAATTAATTTTTCTGGTGTTAGATAAAGAGTAACTTGATCGCCACTTTGATACAGAGTTTGTGAGTCATCATTGACAATTAACTTACCAACCGGAGTCTCCACTTCGTATTGGTAACTTTTACCTAAGAATGTCCGAACTAAAATCTTACCAACAATTGTATTCTCTTCAGAAATTGTATGGTCAATGATTAGAATATCATCTGGGCGAATTGTTGCCTTCACTTCTGCTCGGTCTAAGTCCGCTTGAGTTGTATGAATCGCGGTACCGTTATCAGTAACGTAAGCGCCGCTTGCTTGTTTTGTAAGATTAATAAAATTCTCAAAGCCAATAAAACGAGCAACGAACTCTGTTTTAGGAGAATGATAAATCTCCTCAGGTGTTGCGTATTGTTCAATGACTCCGTTGTTCATAACAGCTACTTTATCTGAGATTGAGAAACACTCTTCTTGATCATGGGTAACAAAGACAGTTGTAATACCTAATTGTCTTTGAATTCGTTTGATTTCCATACGCATAGAGACACGTAATTTAGCGTCTAAGTTACTCAAAGGCTCATCTAGTAATAATAACTTCGGCTCAATAACTAAAGCGCGAGCTAAAGCAACCCGTTGTCTTTGCCCACCGGATAACTGTTTAGGATAACGGTCAGCAAAGTCAGCTAAGCCAGTCACTTCAAGCATGGCAGTGACTTTTTCTTTAATCGTCTGTTTGTCTACTTTTTGCATTTTTAAACCGAAGGCCACATTTTCAAAAATCGTTAAATGCGGGAACAGGGCGTAAGACTGGAAGACCATTCCGAATTGGCGTTTATGTACGGGTGTAGCAGTCAAATCTTCGTTATCCACTGTAAACTGCCCATCATTAGGATCAATTAATCCAGCAATGACACGCAAAGTTGTTGTCTTTCCACAACCCGATGGACCGAGCAGTGACACAAGTTCTCCGTTTTCGATGGAGAGGTTTAAATCTTTTAATATATCTGTCTTCCCGTCATAACTGACGCGAATGTCATTCAAATTAACAAAAGCCATTGTATTGGCGTCCTCCTTATTAAGATATTGAAGCGAGACCTAAAGTCTTCTCAATAATAATCATTAAGATAATTGTCAGTAGCATTAACAGAACAGATAATGCCGAAACTGTTGGATCATAGTTATATTCGATATAACCCATTAAGTTCGTAGGTAAGGCTGTAAAGCCCGGGCCCGTTAAAAATTGTGACACCGGTATGTTGTTGAATGAATTAATAAAGGCCAACATAAAAGCAGCGTAAATACCTGAAGTAATATTAGGTAAAACGATCTTAAAGAAGGCTTCCAAACGTGTACAACCTAAAGTCCAACTTGCTTCTTCAAGGGACATATCTAATTGCTCTAAACTTGAACCCACGACGCGAATAATGTAAGGCAAGCTAATTAAGAAATGTCCTAAAAGCAAACCAATGAAAATTGGAATTTGCATCCGAATCACAATAAACTGAAACAAAGCAAAACCAACAACCACCCCAGGAATAATCGTCGGGGACAGGAAGAAACTCTTCAACCGTGTACGACCGGGAAATTCATAACGCGACAAGGCATAAGCAGCGGGGACACCAATAATTAAGGCTAAGAGCGTCGCCAGAAATGAAATACGCAAGCTCAACCAAAAGCTCGTTAGAAAGCCACCCGTTGTAAAGACATTCGCATACCAATCTAAGGTAAAACCTTCAATCGGGAATTGAATCGTTGGCTTCTCACCAAAAGAGGTCACAATGATAATGAATAAGGGAATAAATAGAAATAGAAAAACAGGAATGACAAAGAGTTTCAAGCCAAATTGTTTACGCATTAAGATCGCCTCCTCTACGGTCAACCATATTCGCAATGGCATTAAAGACATTCATGACAAGGATCGTTGTGACAATCATAATCAAAGCAATCACGCCAGCACTTTGCCAATTACCTAAAGACATTGCTTGTTGATAGAGGAAAGTTGACATCATCATATTCTGATTCCCACCTAGTAATTGTGGCGTCGTATAAGCGGTAAAGGTCCCAGTGAACACTAAGATACTTCCCACAATGACACCAGGAATACTTAAGGGCCAGATTATTTTAACGAAGGCAACAAGCGGATTCGCTCCCAGTGTCTCAGCTGCTTCAATCATTTCAGTATCAATGTTCTCTAAAATTCCCACTAAAGTCGTAATCATTAATGGCAAGAAAAGATAGATTGAACCAATCACAATCGCAAACTCTGTGTACAATAACTTCAATGGTTGCGAGATCAGCCCAGTATTCAGTAAGAATTGATTCACAATCCCATTTGTACCTAAAATATTAATCCAAGCAAAACTTCTCACAACAGAATTCGTTAATAATGGAAAGAGAACGAAGCCCATCAAGAGCGAACGCCACTTCTTGCCTGTGCGAGAGATGTAATAAGCCGTTGGCAAACCTAAGATAATTGTGAATAAGGTGACGATTAAAGACAGCTTAACGGTCCGCCATAGAATACTCAAATTGAAACTACTTGAGAAAAATGACGCATAGGATTCAAAGGTAAAAGCGCCATCATAAAATGTCGGCCAAATAATGGATAACAAAGGCATGACTAGAAAGACAACTAACAATATGAATCCCGGTGTAATCACAATGTACGGGATGTGTTTAGAAGACAAAAATAATTCCTCCTTAAAAAGTAAAATACTCTACTGAAAGAGTATAACTTCTAGGGAGAATATGACAATAGATGACGAATAATCAAAAGAGCTAAAATGATGAATGTTCGTGTTTTAGATAAAGAGTAAGCCAGAGAGAATTTACTTTTATCAAATGTTAGTTTCATATTGACAGCCATCGGATTGGATGGGCTTAGTTGTCTTGGAATCTTAGAGAAAACTAAGACCTCATTCCACTTGCTATATCAGTGAATGTTCATGTATTATATAACTAACATATGATTTATTTTTCATATGAAGCGTAATCATTACACTTAACGTAAAGGAGTTGGCAGTGATGAATCAAATAAAAGAACATAATCACGAGGCTCACACTGAGCATGAACATCAACATCATGGTAAATTACCGGTTGTCTTGTATTTTATCGGGTTAATTGCTTTCTTTGTGGGGCTCTATTTCGAATTTACAAATAATAACTTACTTGCTACTAGCGCTTTCTTGGCATCAATCGTAACGGCAGGTTACCATGTCATTATGGAAGGTGTTGGCGACACCATCTCTAATACTTTGAAGTTGAAACGCTTCATGCCTAACATTCATTTCTTGATGGCGCTCGCTACTTTGGGTGCTGTTCTCATTGGCAATAGTGAAGAGGGTGCCTTATTAATTGTCATCTTTGCCGGAGCACATTTCTTAGAAAGTTATGTCGATGGGAAAAGTAAGAAGGAAATTACGAATTTACTTGAGATGAACCCCACTGAGGCACGGTTAGTGCTTGAAAATGGTGAGACACACTTAGTTTCCGTTGAAGAGGTCAAAGTGGGCGATACATTACAAGTATTAAATGGCGATCAAATTCCGACCGACGGTATTATTCTTCAAGGAACGAGTTCAGTGGATGAATCATCGATTAACGGTGAGAGTATTCCTAAAGAAAAAACGGTCGGTGATGAAGTATTTGCGAGTACGATGAATGAATCGGGTAGTTTTACAATGCAAGTGACAAAAGATAGCTCTGAGACGGTTTTTGCTAAAATTCTGGAGATGGTGAATGAATCGCAAAGTAGTCTCACGAAGACAGCGACCTTGATTCAACGTCTGGAGCCTAAATACGTTTCATTTGTTTTATTCTTATTCCCCTTTGTCATCTTGTCAGGGCCCTTCGTCTTTGATTGGACTTGGGAGATGAGTTGGTACCGTGGGATGGTGTATCTCATTGCGGTGTCACCTTGTGCACTCGCCGCCAGTGCGATTCCAACGACGTTAGCTACGATATCGAATCTGTCTAGAAAAGGTGTTCTAGTTAAAGGTGGGGAATATTTATCCAAGTTAGCGGATCTTAAGGCTGTTTCCTTTGATAAGACAGGGACATTAACTCACGGGAAACCGGAAGTGACCGACTTTGAATATGACGAGGAGCTTGATGAAGCAGAATTAATTGATGTTGTTGTATCGATGGAGAAGCAATCGAATCATCCATTAGCGTCAGCGATTATTAAGCATTTCCCAGGATCGGGCACTTTGTCTTTAGAGGTAGAGAACATTGTAGGACAAGGCTTGTCGGCAACTTACAACAATCAGCATTATCGGATTGGTAAACCAACTTCCTTTGATAAGGTTAGCCCAGAGTATAATCAACTCAAAGAACGATTAGCTCAAGAAGGAAAGACAGTGGTGTATATCGGGCGCGAAGATTGGGTGATTGGACTGATTGCCTTGATGGATGTACCTAATGAAGCTGCGCAAAGTGCGGTGGCGTACTTTAAAGAGGCGGGCATTCATACGACAATGATCACTGGAGACGCTCAGCTAACGGGCGAGGCGATTGGTCGAAAAGTTGGCGTTGATGAGGTTCAAGCGAATGTGATGCCAGAAGATAAAGCTTCGATTGTCAAAGACCAACAAGAGCGGTACGGTCTCACAGCGATGTTGGGCGATGGCGTCAATGATGCGCCGGCCTTGGTTACCGCTGATGTTGGGATTGCGATGGGTGAGGGAACCGATGTCGCGATGGACGTTGCGGATCTGGTTCTGATGCAAAATGACTTAAGTAAACTTGCCTACGCGCATCGATTGACGAAAAAGATGAATAAGATTACATGGCAAAACATTATCTTCTCGATGATTGTAGTGGTCACCTTAGTAACGTTGAACTTCTTAGGTAAGATGGATATTGGCCTAGGCGTGGTGATGCATGAAGGAAGTACGATTCTCGTGATCTTGAATGCCTTACGAATGTTGAAGAGTTTTTAAATATTTTTGTATGAAGGATCTACTAATTTATTTTGGTAGTTCTTTTTTTGGAGCTGTTGAGTATAATAGAGAGTAAAGGAGATCTGGCGATGATTCGTGGGCAGGTATTTGGCTTGGTGGGATACCACCAGGCCGGTATTTGTTTCGTATTTGTCTTCGTGCATCATTACGAAGCCAAATCCAATCCTTCACTCATTTTCTCTTCAATAATCAATCAGGGTTAATCATTTAGCAAAATCTATAATGCTTTCAAACTATAATAAAAAACTAACGATAAAAATTGCTTACGGGATGCCAATTGTATTGAATCCACAGTTTGCGATTCCATGGTTAATTACACCACCTGTTCTGGCAACAATCGCTTACTTCGCAACATCATGGGGTTGGGTACCGCCCGTATTGTTAGCAGTTCCTCGGATTACCCCACCAGGATTATATGCATATCTAGCGACGGGTGGTAGCATTGAAGCGGCCTTACTATCTCTCTTTAACATAGTGGTTGCCTCCTTTATCTACGTACCATTTGTCTTGGCGGCCAATAGAGTTCGAATCGAAGAAGACACTGAGTCTGATACGGTGAATTAAGATGAATGCAAAGTGGCAATTACTGCTTGTTGCATTAGGATTTGTCCTGATCTCATTGAGTCCGACGGTACCTAATATGTATGCAAGTACTGTCAGTGGCTTAGCCTTCATTGGTTTGGGGTGGTACTTGATACGGAAGGATAGTCGGAAAAGACGTTAGAAGTTAGTTTTAGTTGAAATTTGATAGAGTTCTTCCTGTTGAGATTCGACGGGGGTAGTTTTTTGGGCTATAAAACTATCACCAAATTCCAAAACGACCTTCATACATTCCTCGCTTTCATATAGAATGATAAGTACAATGATGCAAATTAACATTATAATAGTAAGGATAAGGTGAGTGGATACTAAGATAATTAATGTGGTAGGAGCTATTCTAATAAAAGAAGGAAAGATATTATGCGCTCAACGGGGAGGAGAGAGATCCTTACCTTATTTATGGGAATTTCCTGTCGGAAAGATTGAGCAAGGTGAGACGCCTCAAGAAGCACTTCATAGAGAATTGATTGAAGAATTAAAAATCGAAGTAGTAGTGAGTGACGAGATCTTTGATGTAGCAAGTTATACCTATGATTTTGGACTGTTAACTTAACAACATTTATCTGTCATTTGGAACTTGGTGAACTAGTATTGACTGAACATGTTGCTATTAAATGGCTCGCCTCTAAAGAGATTAAAGCATTAAATTGGGCACCAGCAGATATACCAGCTGTTGAAAAACTAAGCCAACTTGATCTAAGTTTAGGTATTCAAGATGGACCTATTAGAACAATCACTTAGAAAAGCTTTATCAATCGAAAAGAAATTGGCTCGCAATATGATCCAAAGTTAATTATTAATCAACTTGAGAAAAAAGAATTTTTGTTGAATTATTTACAGGATGAGACTGAGAAATGTGTATCATTCATTTTCTCAATCTCAGTGATTGTAATGTTCGTCATATTAAATATTATTGGTGCGCTCGACTTGCCAATGGGCGTTGTGTTCCATGAAGGGTCAACCTTCTTAGTTATTTTAAACGGCTTACGATTATTGTCGGAGAGGGATGCGAAGAATTAGTAGAGATAGAAAACCACAGCTGATAAACTGTGGTTTTTCTATAGGTACTTATGGTTAACTTACCTTGTAAAATAAAATAAAACGAATTAATGCCAATAATAAGAATATTTTTCTCAAAATACCTGTAAATTAATATCAAAGTACCTTTTGGTGCAGTAACTAATTAGATGTATAATAAAGACAGATGAAATGAACGGAATCATAAACTACTACATTTTAGAAAGGATACCATATTGAAACATAATTATTATACAACGAACAAAAAATTTACCGATATTGAAAATACTGTCCTGAAGTACATCGACAATAATCAGACTATGTTAAAAGATTTGACGATTCAAAAGTTAGCGGACGAAACGTTTACTTCTAAGTCGACAATTTTTCGATTAGCTAAGAAGCTTGGATTCGATGGATTTACAGATATGATTTATCACTTGAGTCGTCAGCAAGTTAAGACGGTGGACGGCGAAGTGGATACTTATATTGGTGACTTATCAACGAGTATTCAGAAGATATTTATACAAAATGAAAAAAATTTACTAGATTTTGTCGAGCGGACAAAAAAAGATGACCGTTCACTTTACATTATTGGAACAGGATATTCAGGGATTATCGGAGAGTATTTATATAAGAAAATACTTGGGCAAGGCGAGCTGGTTTATTACTCTAATGGAGCGGATACAAATGCTTTATTTCTCAATAATTTACATCGTATTTCAGATATTATATGTGTTTCAAAAAGTGGCGAAACAGATCTCGTGAATACTAAAGCTGAGATTGCGAAAGAGAAAGGTATAGGTGTTATTTCATTTACCCACTCCAGTGATAATTCACTCGCAAATCTATCAGATATTGCTTTTACGATTGATGACAATCAGTTTTTGGATCGAAATAATATTAACTCCACCCAATTTTATTCGATGTTATTACTCTATTTAGAGTATCTTATTGAAAAGTCTTTCTAAATTATAGAAAAACTTTTCTTTTTTTTGGAAAAAATTCCTAAGAAGCCCTTTCCTATGTTAATGAAAGCGTTTTGATGGTAGAGTATTTTTACAAACAAAAAGGAGGTTCATGTATGAACAAAGGGCAAAGTATAATGGATGTCATGCAACGTTTTTCAAAAGCGATGTTCATTCCCGTCTTGATTCTACCGATAGCTGGTTTGTTGATTGCGATTGGGAATATCTTTACGAATCCAAATTTACTAGAGGTGGTACCATTTCTAGATAATCCATACACCGTCGGATTTGGAACGATTATATCCGGATCATTAGTAACAATTCTACAGAATTTAGGTATCATATTCTGTGTCGGAATTGCGGTTGGTTTAGCTGATAATAAAAAAGGTGAAGCTGGTTTCACTGCAATGTTAGCATTTTTAGTTTTCATTAACGCTATGAACAAATTTATGGAACTTAACGGAACATTAGCTGATCCAGAAGCTTTAAGAGGAACTGGACAGAGTGTCGTTCTAGGGGTTCAAGTTTTAGACATGGGTGTATTCGCTGGGATCCTACTTGGTGTCATCATCGCATATGTATTCAACAAGTATGCAGATATTGAATTCAATAATGCTTTTAATATTTATGGTGGAACACGTTTTGCATTTATAGTCTTAATTCCCGTTGTAGTTATTTTTGCGATTGTGATGACTTACATCTGGCCGTTCTTCCAAAGTGGTATCAATTCACTTGGTGGGTGGATTCAACATGCTGGTAACTTTGGACTGTTCGTATATGGTGCTCTTGAAAGATTACTTATCCCAACAGGCTTACACCACTTAGTTTATACACCATTCTTATATTCATCACTTGGTGGGACTGAAGTAATTGGGGAAGCTGTATTCGAGGGTTCTCGTAATATTTATTATGCTGAGATGGTTGAACCGTCAATTCGTCAATTATCTGAAAGTGTTATCTGGGACGCGCGTGGTATTTCGAAGATGTTTGGTCTAATCGGAGCGTGTCTGGCAATGTACGTTACAGCAGATCCAGATAAGAAACAACGTGCGAAAGCTATTCTTATTCCGGCAGCCTTTACTTCATTTATTGCTGGAGTTACTGAACCAATTGAATTTTCATTCATGTTTATCGCACCCATTTTATATGTTGTGCATGCGGCTTTAAGTGGCTTAAGTATGGTTGTATTAAACATATTCAATGTCCGTTCAATTGGTCCTAATGGTTTTATTGATTTCTTATTAATGAACGTACCTTTAGGAATTGAAAAAACGGGCTGGCCAATGTATATCTTGGTTGGACTTGTGTTCTTTGTCATCTACTTTGTTGTCTTTAGACTCTTAATTAAAATTATGGACTTGAAGACAATCGGACGTGAGACTGAGGGAGCAGAGACAAGATTATATTCAAAAAAAGATTATTTAGATAAGCAAACGAACCTTAGCCATGAAGATGATGTAGATGTCGCTACTCAAGAACGTGGAAGCATCGGAGTTACTGTTGTTGAGTTGTTAGGTGGAAAAGATAATATCGAATCAGTCACGAATTGTTATTCAAGACTTCGAACGGTATTAAAAGATCCTGAACTTGTTGATGAAGCTGGGTTGAAAAATGAAACTCAAGCGAGTGGAGTTGTTGTCAAAGGGAACAATGTTCAAGTAGTATACGGAGTTCAAGTTGGATCAATTAGAAAGTCAGTTGATGAAGTATTAGGCTTCAGTTCAAAAGATTAGTCATTAGGAAAGGACGTCATTAAATTATGAAGAAATTCTCAGTTGTTATTGCAGGAGGCGGAAGTACATTTACGCCAGGTATTGTTAAAATGTTACTTGAAAATATCGACCGCTTCCCCTTAGAAAGATTGTATCTATATGATAATGATGAAGCGCGTCAAGCGATTTTAGGTGAAGCGATTGATATTATGTTAAAAGAAGAAGCACCAGATATTGATTTCGCTTATACGACAGATCCAGAGAAAGCTTTCACCGGTATGGATTTCTGTATGGCACACATACGAGTAGGGAAATATGCAATGCGTGAACAAGATGAAAAAATACCGTTAAAGCATGACTTAATCGGGCAAGAAACATGTGGACCGGGTGGAATGGCTTACGGTATGCGAAGTATTGGTGGCATGATTGAATTAATCGATCTAATGGAAGAATATGCACCAGATTGCTGGATGTTAAACTACTCCAACCCAGCATCAATCGTAGCAGAAGCGTGCCGCGTCTTAAAGCCGGAATCTAAAGTCTTAAATATTTGTGATATGCCAGTTGGTACGTTACGCCGTATGTCTCAGATCTTAGGCATGACACCAGACGAATTAGAAGTAGATTACTTTGGTTTAAACCACTTTGGTTGGTGGACATCAATCCGTGGAAAAGATGGAACGGATTACACAGAACAAGTTAAAGCCTATGTAAAAGAGAATGGATACTTGAACCAAGTAGAGATTGATACGCAACATACTGACCCAAGCTGGCAAGAGACACATAAAAAAGCACGTGATTTATTCGCTGTTGAGCCACGCTTCTTGCCAAATACATACCTACAATATTATCTGTTCCCAGATGAAATGGTTGAACATTCTAATCCAGAATTCACCCGTGCAAACGAAGTAATGGCTGGACGTGAAAAAGATGTCTTTGATACAGCAAAAGGGATTATTGCTGCCGGAACAGCTAAAGAAAATGGCTTCCATATTGATAGTCACGCATCTTTTATTGTGGATTTAGCGCGAGCGATCGCATTCAATACTCATGAGCGAATGATTATGATTGTTGAAAATAATGGGGCGATTGCCAACTTCCCAGATGATGTCATGGTTGAAGTTCCATGTATTATTGGTTCAAAAGGACCAGAGCCATTAGCTCAAGGAAAGATTCCAATGTTCGAACAAGCGCTAATGTTCCAACAGGCTTCATCGGAAAAACTATTAGTTGAAGGGTTTATTGAAGGAAGTTATCAAAAAGTGTGGCAAGCTTATACATTATCTAGAACGATACCAAGTGCAACAAAAGCACGTGAAGTATTAGATGATTTAATTGTTGCCAATGGTGATTTCTGGCCAGAATTAAACTAAGGTGGTCTTTATGGAAATAACAATTATTGGATTAGGCAAGATGGGGTTATCGCTTGCTAAACAATTGAATAAGCAAGGTCAGACAATTAACGGATTCGATGTGAATCCGTTAATTTCTGACATTTATTCTGATGAACGTCTAAACTACTTAAGTAGTATCAATGACTTAAAATCAGTTCAAGATACGAAAAATTTAGTATTTCTACTTCTACCAGCAGGTGGACCAACGAAAGCAACGATTTATGAACTGTCGAGTCTTCTGAAAAAAGATGATGCGATTATTGATTTTTCGAATTCATTCTATAAAGATTCGATTGATAATTTTGAAGCACTGCGTGATTTAGGGATTAAGTACTATGATTGTGGGCTATCGGGTGGTGTTGAAGGGGCACTGAATGGGGCTTGTATGATGTTAGGTGGCCAAGCTGAGACGGACCAAGCATTACTTGATTTATTAGCCTCACTTTGCGTACCAGGCGGCTTTGAATTTTACCCCCAACCAGGAAGTGGGCATTACTTAAAGATGGTTCATAACGGGATTGAATATGGCATGATGCAAGCGATCGCTGAAGGCTTAGAACTATTACATAGTCAGAGTCACTATGACTTTGATTTAAGTCGTGTCACCAATAATTGGCGTTATGGATCAATTATTGAGTCAGCTTTAATGGATAATATTCATGAAGAGTTAACTAGAGATGAAGACTTAGCCCAATTTAATCAGAAAGTTCATGCATCTGGTGAAGCAAAATGGATGGTAAGTGAAGCCCTACAGGAGGAAGTTCCTACCCCTGTCATTTCTTTATCATTAATGAAGCGTAACGCGTCCTTGAAAGAGGTGCCCTTCTCAAATCAAGTGCTATCTGCCATGAGATTCAACTTTGGTGGGCATAAGGAATATTGAGTAAATTCATTGCGAGTATCGATGTAGGAACTACGAATATCAAGATTAATTTATTTAATGCTACATATGAAGTCATCGATACAGTTATAGCGCCTCACTTAACTATCTACAAAACGGACTCACTATTTGAGATGGATTTGGAAGAAATTTGGGGAAATATTAGAGCTGGCTTGAAAGATTTGATATCAAGAAATGCCATTAGCAACTTGGAAATCATTCTGACAACTGCAATGCATAGTGTTCAATTAATCAATCAAGATGATACCCTCTTTGGAGCTTTGGTAACTTGGGCTGATACTCGCGGGGCTGAGATGATTAAACAGTTGAGTCCTGAAATATTAGTAGAACAATATTACCGGACTGGAACGCCGAATCATAGCATGAATCCGTATTATAAATTATTGAGTATATATCAAAAAGACAAGCGGGTTGGATCATTAAAAGATATATTATTCCACCGATTGACAGGGGAATGGGTACTTGATGTAAGTAATGCCTCCAGCAGTGGATTGTTGAATTTGACGGAGTTGACTTGGGATGATAGGTCGTTAAGTGAGATTGGCCTGGGTATTAATCATCTTCCACGAATTGAAGCGGTCGATTATAATCGACCAGCTTTACCTTTACTTTTTGATGCGGAGGTGACGGTCACGATTGGAACGTCTGATGGCATCTCATCGAATTACGTATTTAGTGACTTGGATGAACTGGCCGTATTATCGATTGGCACTAGCCATGCTGTGCGTGTCATTCATTCAGAGGCCCAATTAAACGATCAATACCAAAACTTTGCCTATAATATTAAGGAAAATAAATATTTACTTGGTTTACCTAGTAACAATGGAGCAGATGTTCTATCTTGGACCAATAAAGTCTTCAATAGTAGTTTTGAAGAGTTGGATGCAATTGCAGCCAAACGGCCGCATACAGAAAGTATCTTTGTACCGTATTTAAACGGTGAGCGAGCACCTACTTGGGATGAGGCGGCAACAGGAAACTTACTGGCTTTAACACGAACAAGTTCGAGAGAATCTGTATTATTCTCGGTTATTCTAGGAATGTTGTTTAATATTAAGCACAATGTGAGTATCTTGGAAGAACTTGCTGATTTTAACGCCATTGGTTTAGTGGGAGGAATTACAAAGCTCGAAGCATTCCCACAATTAATTGCCGATATCTTAGGCTATAAATTATACATTCCACTGATAGAAAATGCAGAAACACTGGGAAGTATTGCGGCTGTTAAAGAGATGGAATTACTCAGAGAATATCGGATTGTTGAACCGCAGTTTGACAAAGACTATGATGCGATGTTTAAGAAATATATGGAAAACGTATTGATTTAGTTGAGAGTTAGATTTAGCTTTGACTATCACATAAAACCCCAGAGACTCAGGTTAATTTCGGGGGTTTTTTATGAAACGATTGCTTTTGAACCCGTTATTTACAGAGAGGGTATCATCTCAGGATATATGAACCCACTCTACACGTTTGAGGTATGGACTGGGACTATGAATTCGGGTAATCAATCCATGTTAATGAAGGATCGGCCAACTCAAACGGCTATTTTACCTAAAGCAATCCAAATTTGAAAGTCATACTAGGTAATATTGTGAGGTCAATGTCTTTAATGAGAATGGGAATCTTATGTATCAAGATGCACTAGACGTTTATGAATACCGGCTAACAGCGCTTGCGCATAAGTCAGGCTTCTTAACGCTAGAGCGTTATTTTCTCAATCAAGACTATATAGAAGGTTATACATACCCATATGCAACGGTTACGATCATTGCTACTGTAGGTTTGGGTAATGGTTACTGGGAGACAGTTCAAGCTGATGGGGATGGTTATTTTTATTTAACGGTTCGGGGATATGATAATCACTATCAAACTTACGATGCTGTTGAACATCCAGAAATGAGAGAAGTTATTTTCGTTACGCCATACCCATGGACTGGATGGGAGCATAAGAATGCTGAGTGGTGATGAAATATATATTTTTAGAGGAACATCTACGAGTTGAGATAGCTTGTAGGTGTTTTTGTTTTGGAAATTCTAGATTAATATTCAAGTATATAGTTTTATCACAACTTTGTTGGGATGCGTGAGTCGATATTCAACTAAGCGGAGCGTGGCAGCTCTTCGCGATAGACTGAATCCACTAAACCAGAGCGTGGTGACACCTTACGACGCACCGTTTTTATTGATTCGGAGCTTGGCATCACCTCTCACAACGCTCCCATCTACCACTTTAAATCTTAACCAAATAACATTATTAGCGTTATCTATTACGACTAATGAGTAATGATACAGATATGGTATAATAAAGTATCAAGTATGGGGGAATGAGAATATGAAACGGGAAAGAGGTACATCATTAAATACTGAATTAATGCAAAAGCAACGTCAACAAATGAGTTTTGACCAGTTACAAGCGTTAAGAATCCTTCAAACAGCTCGTGAAGATTTAAGTCAATTATTGATGGATATATCACAAGAGAATCCCTTCATGGTTGTTGAAGATACACGAGATATGTTAGAGATTAATTCGTTAGGATTCGATAATATTCTGATTGAAGATGGTGTTAGTCAGTATGATTCATATGGTAACATGGTTAACTCATCAGATAGGCAAGATAATCACCAAGCAATGATAAATCAACTAGAGGATCAGAGACAACAATCCTTTCGAACTAATTTAATAGACCAAATCATGTGTTATCGCAAGACCCGTTTGCGAGATCTGATGATTAGGCTAGTGGATGAATTCGATGAACATGGCTTTCTTAGCAAGTCAGACGAAGCGTTACAATTGATTCTAGAGTGTGATACGATTGAGTTACTCGATGCGATCACTTTACTTCAACAATTAGAACCCGTTGGTGTTGGTGCGCGTGATTTGAGGGAATTATGGATGCTTCAAACTGAACACGACCCATCAGCTCCAGAGATAGCTTACGTTGTTTTAGAAATATACTTTAATGAGTTAGTCAATCGTGAATACCAAACGATATCTAATCATTTAAATGTTTCTATTGAGGATATATTAGAGACAGTCGCTTATTATCAAACCTTAGCGATAACGCCTGCGGTTTACTTTTATAGTGAGGAAACACAATATATTGAACCAGATGTATTTATTCAACAGAAAGAAGAGGGATACGAAGTATCTTATAATTTTCAAAACTTACCGAAATTAAGTTTTAATGATACATATTATCAAGAAATGAAAGCCATTGATGATACTGATTTGAAAGAATTTATCAAGGACAAGCGACAGCAAGTGAGAGCTGTCTCGTATAGTTTGAAACGTAGAGAAGTGACACTCGTTCAAGTTACACAAGCAATTATTGAAGCACAAGCGCTTTTTTTCAATTCAAAAGGGCATCAAGTGTCTCCATTAACGATTAAACAAATAGCTGAAAGATGTGACCTTAGTCCTTCCACAGTAAGTCGTACTATTCAAGGTAAGTATTTTTATACTGATTTTGGTACATTTGAATTGCGAAAACTCTTTACAACATCATCAGTTCAGTCAGAATCAGGTGAAGAGTTAAGTCAACAATTTATATTAAAAGAAATTCAAAAGTTAATTAATCAAGAAGACAAGCAACATCCCTTATCAGATCAGAAACTAGCGGATATTCTTCATGAGAGAGGTTACGCGATCTCACGTCGTACGGTTAATAAATATCGCAAGGAATTAGGCATCTTATCCACAACAAAAAGAAGGATTAAGTAATGGAAAAGAGTTATGAATATTTTTTATAATTTAAAGAAAGCGCTTCACTTACTTATGAGAGCAAGTTATAATATAACTGAGGGGTGATGAACGTTGAACGAATTATTGTGGAAAGAGTTTGTCATTAAAAAAGTAATTAATCCTGATGCATTACCGGATAAAATAGCTAATTCATGGGAAGTATGTCGCAAAAAGGATTTAAATCCGTTTCAAATGGTTAGTAATACAGTATTACGTTATGACCAATTATCAATGAAACAGAAGCGTCATAAACTATTAATTGATTTAGTTGAAGAAGAGATTATCAAGATATCTAAAATTTTAAATCAAAGTGAATCATTGTTTATCTTAACCGATGCAGAAGGCTATATTATTTGGAGGCAAGGGAACGCTAGAGCGATTGATCAAGCAAATAATATTGGCTTCTTTGAGGGGAGTCGGTGGAACGAGCTCGATGTGGGAACAAATGCGATATCACTCGCTATATCAAAAAGGATGAGTCAAAAGGTATCTCGTTTTGAGCACTATGCAGTTGCATCGCATGAATGGAGTTGTTTTGCATGTCCCATATTTGATGGGGATCATCTAGTAGGCATATTAGATATTTCCACCTATAAGAATAATCATATTGAACACCAAAGTGTTACACAGTTAATTGCTGAGCGAGTCATGAACCGTTTATTCCAACGTCGAATCAAGCAGCAGCAAGCTTTAATGACTTATGTAGTAGGTACTGATAATCATAGCGTGCTTTGCAATGAGCACAAGCAAGTGGTTTACTTTCCTACTGAAATGGAAAGGTATAAGCAACTATCTCTAGGTATTGATATTGAAGCTTTTTGTCATCAATATGACGGTCTGTATAATGTTGAGTCCCTTTTGTATGATCAGGAGCTGATTGGTTATAAGTATCAATTCTATACCAATAATCATACAGAAAGAAAATATTATCCAGGTGTACTATCAGAGAATAAGGCTTATCAGAATTTTTTAGAGAAAGTTTATAAGGCGGCTGAGGGTACTGTACCCGTTCATATACGAGGTGAATCAGGTTCTGGTAAGGAGATTATTGCCAAAACGATTCACTATAATAGTCCATATAAGGATGGACCATTAATTAGTCTAAATTGTGGTTCAATTAGTGAAAACTTACTAGAAAGTGAGTTGTTTGGGTATGCGGCTGGGGCATTTACCGGAGCGAGCAAGGAAGGCTATAGCGGTAAGATGCAACAAGCAGAAGGAGGCACACTCTTCTTAGACGAAGTGGACAGTATGTCTTTAAAAATGCAAGCCGCATTACTACGTGCGATTGAAGAAAAACAGGTGACACCGATTGGTAGCAATAAATCTTACACGGTTGATTTTCGAATTGTGACAGTAACTAATCAGGATTTGAAAACTGCCGTTTGTGAAGGTCGCTTTAGAGAAGATTTATACTACCGACTCTATGTCATTCCACTTCAAATACCACCTTTACGTCAACGAACAGAAGATTTACTTCCATTAATTGAATCATTCTGCCAGAAGAAAAAGTGGCAAATTACGTGGAAGAGAGAATTATTCGACATAACGAAACACTATCCTTGGTATGGGAATATTCGAGAGTTTAACAATTTTCTTGAACGGTTGTATATGTTCTATCCTATCGAACAACCTAGCTTGCCTGTCATCAAAGAGTTAATTGAAATGACCACCTTTAGTGCTCCACAAGCACCAAGTAACCTTAGGGTGAAAATAGAACAAGAAAAAAATATACAACCTAAAAATGAAGCAGAAAAAATTCTTCAAACACTTGAAGAATATAATTATCATAAGAGTCACGCTGCGAAAGCTTTGAATATGTCACGAACTACCCTCTATCGCAAGATTAAGAAATACCAATTAGATGTAATATAGATAAACTGTTTCACCTTGTTCCACATAGGACACAGGATACACCAATTGAAACAAATTGTTGCACCTTGTTACATAAAGTATTTTATTCAATGAGTCAACGTAGTTTATATCGCCTTTTCAAAAGTTGGCACGGAAATTGCTATATATTAAGTAGAGAGGAAACATCATTAAAGGAGCGATGATAAAGCAAAAATTATACGCAATAATACATTAACGGAAAGGAGTCTGGACTGAATGAATGAATTTACTAATAATGTAATTCAAGCATTTAGCGATGCGCAGACGCTTGCTAAAGAAAGACAACAGATTCAAGTTGATATCCCTCATCTATGGTCAGTCTGGATGCAACCTAAACATTTTGTATTTGATTTCTATGAATCACTAGAGATTGATATTAATGAGATGGTACAACTCATTAATCAGGAATTGGATAAGTTACCTGTGAGTCGAGGGAGTGATAGTCAATTCGCTCAACAGCAGACGCCGAGGTACGATCGTTTAATTGAAAGTGCAAAAGAAGAAGCGAAGGAATTGCGCGATGAGATCTGTAGTTCTGAGCATTTTATTCTGGCATTGATGAATCAAAACTATAATCCAATCACAGCATTCTTATTAAAAAATGATATAGATCGTGATCTTATATTAGAAAAACTGAATCGGGTTCGTAAGGGGAAACGAGCAACTTCTGAGAACCAAGAGATGGTATATCACGCATTGGATCAGTATTCAACAAACTTAAATGAACGGTACCAACAAGGTAAGCTTGATAAGATTATTGGACGGGAGCAAGAAATTGAAGAAATTATTCGTGTCTTGTCAAGAAAAGCAAAAAATAATGCTATTTTAATCGGGCTGCCTGGTGTAGGTAAGACAGCGATTGTCGAAGGACTGGTACAAAAGATTGAGCAAGGACTCGTTCCTGATAACTTGAAGGACAAAGTCGTTTATAACTTAGACATGAGCTCACTTGTTGCAGGTGCTAAATATCGAGGTGAATTTGAAGAACGGTTAAAAGCAGTTCTAAATGATGTCCGAGATTCAAATGATAAAATTATTTTGTTCATTGATGAAATTCATACGATTGTAGGGGCAGGTAAGACCGAAGGTTCGATGGATGCAGGAAATATTCTCAAGCCAATGTTAGCTCGGGGTGAGCTTCGCTGTATAGGAGCAACGACTCAAGATGAATATCGGGAGAATATTGAAAAAGACAAAGCCTTAGAACGGCGTTTCCAACGAATTCTTGTTTCAGAGCCAACTCTTGATGAAGCAATCGATATATTATCGGGCGTGAAGGACAGTTATGAAGTATATCATGGAGTTGAGATTACTGAAGATGCCGTCATAGCCGCTGTGAATCTCTCGAATCGTTACATGACCGATCGATTCCTGCCGGATAAGGCCATTGACTTGATGGACGAGGCAAGTGCTGTTCGACATATTCGGATAAAGAGTATGCCGGCACAAATCCAAACATTAAAAGATGAGATCACTCAAGTCAAGATCGAAAAACTAAAACAAGAACAGGGCTTTACAGAAAGCGTTGAAGAAGACTTAAGTCGTAACTTAGATCAATTAAACGCTCGGTTAGATCAGAAAATAAAGCATTGGGAAGTTGAACAAAAGATCATTGAACAGTTACAAGAATTGAATGAAGATAAAATCTATCAATTAAAATTAGCTAAAGAAGCTCAGCTAAAAGGTGAATTAGACGAGTACGTACAGATTACTCAACTACTTCTTCCTAATATTAATAGAAAGATAGAAGCCTTAGAAGAACAACGACTAGCAAATATCGATGAATTATATCTCATTCGACATACAGTGGAAGAGTCAGATATTGCAGAAATTGTTGAGAAACTAACAGGGATTAAAGTCCAAGGGGTTATGGAAAATGAACGACAACGGCTATTGCAATTAGATCAAATTATTAAGCAACGTGTTGTTGGCCAAGATCAAGCTGTAGACAAGGTGGCTCAAGCTATCATCCGGTCTAGAGCGGGCGTTCAAGATCCAAACCATCCAATCGGCTCATTCTTATTCTTAGGTCCTACCGGCGTAGGAAAGACTCAACTTGCTAAATCACTGGCAGATGTCTTGTTCGGTAGTGAGCTAGAGATGGTTCGCTTGGATATGTCAGAATTTATGGAGAAGCATGCTGTAGCCAAATTAGTGGGACCACCTCCAGGTTATATAGGCTATGAAGAAGGGGGACAGCTAACAGAAGCAGTAAGGCACCGACTCTATTCCGTAGTCTTATTCGATGAAATAGAAAAAGCTCATCCAGATGTGTTCAATATTCTCTTACAAGTTCTAGATGAAGGGCGATTAACGGATTCACAGGGGAGAACGATTGACTTTAAAAATACAATCCTAATTATGACGAGTAATATCGGATCACTGAAGTTGCTCGAAGGGTTAGAGCGAGATAAGGAAATATCCGAAAAAGTTCAAAATGAAGTCAAAGATGAACTGAAACATCATTTCCGACCCGAGTTTCTAAATCGAATTGATAATATATTATTATTTAATCCACTGACCTTGGATGATATGTACAGCATAGTTGACTTAATGATTGCTGATTTAGCTCAGCGTTTACATCGTTATCGGATTGATTTAGTTGTATCTGAAGAAGTGAAAGGCTGGATTGCAGAAAATGGTTATGATCCAACACTTGGTGCGAGGCCTCTTCAACGATTTATCGTTGATCAATTGGAAACGCCTCTAGCCAGGGAATTAATAAAACAAGACATTATCTCAGATACTTGGGCATTCGTAAAGCTTAATAACGGTCAATTAAGGTTTAGTTATTTGGAGAAAGAAAATGAATAGTTTTGAAAGCGTTTTAAAAAAGGAGGCAAAGTAATTTGAAGCATTATGATGTATTGGTCATTGGTGCGGGTCCAGGTGGTTATGTTGCAGCGGAAGAAGCAGCTCGTTTGGGTAAGAGTGTCGCGGTAATTGAGCGCCAAGCTATTGGAGGAACATGCTTGAATGTTGGCTGTATCCCGAGTAAAGCTTATTTAGAGCATGCTCACTGGATTGATTCCATAAGTAAAGCACAACAAAATGGTATGCAGGTGGAGTTGAGTGGCGTGGACTTTACTCAACTATACGAGCGAAAAAATAAAGTCATCGCAAGTTTACAAAAAGGGATTCACTCTACATTTAAATCATTAAATATTGATTTTATTGAAGGGGAGGCAATTTATATCTCAAATAATACATTTGAAGTCAATGGCGAAAAAATCACTTATGAAGATGTGTTGTTAGCAACAGGAAGTCAACCATTTATACCACCGATACCTGGGTTAAGTTCACAACCGTATCTAACGACAGATACCTTCTTCTCAATGGAAGTATTACCAGAGAAGTTAGTGATTATTGGCGGTGGCGTCATTGCAGTTGAATTGGCCTTTGCAATGGAAGCACTGGGTGTTGAGGTGACCATGCTTGAAGTTGCCAAAGACATTCTACTCACAGAAGACGAAGATGCAAGAAAAATCATTAAGCAGAAGTTAAAGAACCGGATGACAGTCGAAACGGAAGTGGTTATTAAAAACGTTACAAATAACACCGTTGAACTGGAAGGTGATAAGCAATATACCTATGATCGATTACTCATCGCAACCGGGCGTAAACCGAATATAGACTTAGCTCAAGCGATGAATCTTGAATTTGATGAGCAAGGTAAGTTTATAGCAGTGGATGAATATTATCAAACATCGAAACCCCATGTCTACGCTGTTGGTGACGTGATTGGTGGCTATACACTAGCTCATTCAGCCAGTACAGAAGGAAT
Source organism: Ruoffia sp. FAM 20857 (assembly GCF_045528645.1). Lineage (NCBI taxonomy): Bacteria > Bacillati > Bacillota > Bacilli > Lactobacillales > Aerococcaceae > Ruoffia > Ruoffia sp. FAM 20857. The sequence continues at coordinate 91,087 of NZ_JBGQRB010000002.1, read as the reverse complement.
TAAAGCTGTTCGGGCGATGAATAAGATGAAAGAACGTCCGCTCCTCAATTGTCACGTTCCTAGATCACTCTTTACACATCCTGAAGTGGCGACCTTCGGTCTTTCTGAAGAAGAAGCTAAAGTGCAAGGTTATGACGTTGTAATATCTCAATTGCCATTCGGCTTTAATGGTCGTGCAATTGCAGTCGATCAGACAGAGGGTTTTATTAAGTTAATAGTCGAACGTAAATATGGCGAGATTCTTGGAGCAATTATTTGTGGTCCAGAGGCGACAGAAATATTACATCAAGTACTCACACTAGTAGAAGCAGAAGGTACGATCTATGAACTAGCCTCAACGGTTTACTCACATCCAACAGTTTCTGAACTTGTTCAAGATGTTGCTAAAGTGATTGTAAGAGAAATATAAGGAGGAAGAAATAATGGTTAAAGAAAAATCAATTCCACAATTAGAAGGACGTAGCGAAACGGCGTTAAAAGATTTGGTACAACTAGAGATTCGGACATCAACCAAAGCTGCCGCGGAGGCTGTGACTGCAGATAAAGCGAAAGACATGTATCAGACAATGGAAAATATCCGGAATTTTGAAGACAATGTGAGACGATTCTTCGCACAAGGGATAATTCCAGGATTTGTGCACTTATATGCTGGGGAGGAAGCTGTTGCGACGGGTATTTGCGCTCACTTGACAGATGATGATTATATTACTTCTACTCACCGTGGTCATGGTCATTGTATTGCTAAAGGCGGCGATCTCAACGGTATGATGGCAGAAATCTTTGGTAAAGAGACTGGTTTAGGTAAAGGTAAAGGAGGATCAATGCACATTGCCGATGTGGATAAAGGGATTCTAGGTGCTAACGGAATGGTTGGTGCAGGATTCGGTCTGGCAACTGGTGCAGGAATGAAAATCAAATATAAAAAAGAAGACAATGTAGCAGTTTGTTTCTTTGGAGATGGGGCTTCTAACGAAGGGTTATTCCACGAGTGTTTAAACATGGCTTCAATCTGGAATTTACCTATTATCTTTGTTTGTGAGAATAACTTCTTTGCTGAGTCAACACCACAGTGGTATGCATCGGCTTCGGATACGATAGCTGAAAGAGCGGCAGCTTATGATATGCCAGGTGTTCGTGTAGATGGTAAGGACTTAATGGCTGTATATGAAGTAGCAGGAGAATATATTGAACGCGCTCGTAAAGGAGAAGGCCCTGCTTTAATTGAATGTGTTACATTCCGTAATTATGGTCACTTTGAAGGTGATGAACAAAATTATAAAAACAAAGAAGATGGCTTTGAAAAACGATTAGCGGACACGGATCCTCTGGATATATTTAGAGATTATGCAGTGGAACATGGACTGCTCACACTGGAAGAACTTGATGACATTCGGTCGCAATCAGAAGCTGATATCGAAGCTGCTATTAAGTTTGCAGAAGAGAGTCCACAACCAAGACCTGAATCTTTATATGAAGATGTTTTTGCTGAGTAACCCAAACACAGAAAGGAGACAATACAATGACCAGACAAATTAACTTTATGAATGCAATTAACGAGGCTTTAGACCAAGCAATGGAAAAAGATGAGAATGTTATTCTGTTAGGAGAAGATATTCACGGAGGAACCGCAGTCCCTCACTTGGAAGAGCAGAATGAAGATGCTTGGGGAGGGGTATTTGGAGTTACGAAAGGTTTAGGACCAAAATATGGCTTAGATCGAGTGATTGATACCCCGCTATCCGAGATGGGATATATGGGTGCAGCTGTTGGAATGGCAGCAACTGGCTTAAGACCTGTTCCAGAGTTAATGTTTAATGATTTTATTGGTTTTTCTTTTGACTCATTATTAGGACAAGCTTCAAAAATGCGTTATATGTTTGGAGGCAAAGCCACTGTTCCAATGACTGTTCGAACAAACCATGGTGCCGGAGCTTCAGCCGCAGCACAACACTCAGGGTCTTATTATGGAATGATAGGATCGATTCCAGGTATCAAGTGTGTGGTCCCAGCGACAGCCTATGATGCGAAAGGCTTACTCTTAGCTTCGATTGAAGATAACAATACAGTCGTATTCTTTGAAGATAAAACTCTATATGGACTCAAAGGAGAAGTGCCAGAAGAATATTATACTGTTGAGATTGGAAAAGCAAATGTCGTTCGTGAAGGTGAAGACTTAACGATTGTAACCATTGGAAAGATGTTATATGTGGCTTTAAATGTGGCTGAGACTCTCGAAAAAGATGGAGTATCTGTTGAAGTTATTGATTTACGGACAGTAGCACCTTGGGATCAAGAAACGGTCATTGAATCTGTTAAGAAAACAAATCGTTTAATTGTTATTGATGAAGCAAACCCTCATAACAATACAGCTATAGATATTGCATCGGTTGTAGGACAGAAAGCTTTTGATTATCTTGATGGCCCTATCAAAACCATCTGTGCACCAAATACACCTACACCGTTCGCAACAAATCTAGAAGCACTTTATCTACCAGATGCGGAAAAAGTATTAACAGAAGCAGCTGAATTAATCGATGATCTCAAAGCAAGAGCATAAGGGGGGAGTATAAATGGCAAAAAATATTGTAATGCCTACCTTGGGCTTAACGATGACAGAAGGGACCATTGAAACACTGTATTTCAATGAAGGAGATGCAATAAACACAGGAGATGTGATTGCAGAGATAAGTTCTGAAAAATTATCAAGTCCTGTAGAATCACCCGTCAGTGGTACTATATTGAAAATCAATGTACAAGAAGGGGATGTTCTACCCATTAAAGAAGTTATAGCTATTGTAGGTGAAGAAGGTGAAGAAGTAGCATCAGACGAACAGGATAAGGATGTTCCAGATGTTCCAGAAGAAGCATCTGAAGAAGTTTCAAGTGCTTCAACGAAAGAAGAGACGAGCAGTAAACCACGTAATCAAGGAAGCGATGGTGAGCGAATCTTTGCAACACCTCTTGCTCGTAAGATGGCTGAAGAGAAGGGGATTGATCTCTCGGATGTTAACGGAACGGGTGGCAATCATCGTATTACGCGTCTAGATATTGATAGATATGTACCAAGTGAAAAAGTCGTATCAAGTGTTCAAAGTAAGGATACCGCTACATGGGGTATTGGCTTAAGTGGGATGCGTAAGACGATTGCACAACGAATGATGGAAAGTGTTCAAACAACAGCTCAAGTAACAAACCACAGAAAAGTCGATATAACCAACTTAATGGCTTTCCGCAAAGAGATAAAAGAAAAAGTCTCTCGTCCACTAAATAAAGGTGAATTATCGATTAATACTTTAGTGACAAGAGCGGTGATATTAGCCTTACAAGAAAACAGAGAATTGAATGCTTGGTATCATAATGGAATCCATGAAGTACAAGAAGCTATTCATATTGGTATGGCAACAGACATCGAAGAAGGCCTTGTTGTTCCAGTCATTCGAGAGGCAGATCAAATGACTTTATCTCAACTTGGTTCTACCATCGCAAGCGTTGCTTCACAAGCTCGAAATGGTAGCTTACCAGGAGACTTATATTCAGGATCAACATTCACTATTACGAATCTAGGTGGTGCTAATATTGAGTACTTTACTCCAATCATTAATCTGCCAGAAGTAGCAATACTCGGAGTAGGTACTTTAAGCGATGAACTTGCGTTAGACACTGAAGGAACCGTCACCGTTCATCAAAAATTACCATTAAGCTTAACCTATGATCATCAAATTATTGATGGCGCACCAGCCTCTCGTTTCTTAGAGACAGTATCTGAATACCTTAATGACCCATACAGATTGATGTTATAAAAATAAAAGAGAATAAGCGTAAAGAAAGCAACAGAACTAGCCCAATTTTGTTAGTTCTGTTGCTTTTTGATTGAATGAGGATTGTGAGGTATCCATGGATTTTAATAGTTTTCTCAATGCTTGATAGGGTTTCGATATTGAAGAGGTTTGAGTAATTAGGTACGAAATGACTTACTACTTTAGACAGTTTGGTCCGTGGCGGCGCTTTACGACGCCCCATCTTCTAATTTACAAATATATTAAAGAGGGAGTTATTTCGGATTGTAACGGGAGTAGTGACATGTGGCAATGGATGTATTATAACGGATTTTAATTTAGAGATTGATAGCATAAAAAAATATTATTCGTTTTAGAATTATTAATGAAACCTCTTACAATGAATTATATAAATTTATAGGTGATTATAAATTAACATAGTGAGTTAGGAGCCAAATACTAGCAAGCGCTATCATTTGTGTTATAATAAAAATATATATTATTCTAAGGAGGAATTATTTTATGGCATATCAAACAAAGTATCCCTTTACTAACGAGGTTTTGAAGACATACGAAAATATTTCGGATCAAGAGATTGAGAAACATCTAGAGAATGGTCACAGGTTATACAAACAATGGCGCAAAGAGGGGCAATTAGAAGATAGAAAAGCGGTCTTATATAAAGTAGCTGAAATTTTACGTCGTGATATCGATAAATACGCTGAGATTATGACAAAAGATATGGGTAAATTATTCGAAGAAGCTAAGGGTGAAGTCGAATTATCTGCTTCCATTGCAGAATACTATGCTGATAAGGCTGACGAATTCCTGAAACCAATTCCTTTTGAAACAGATACAGGAGACGCTTATGTCGTGCGCCAAGCAACAGGGGTGATTATGGCAGTGGAGCCATGGAACTTCCCTTACTACCAAATTATGCGCGTATTCGCACCAAACTATGTAGCAGGTAACCCAATGGTTCTTAAGCATGCTTCCATCTGTCCAGGATCTGCTCAAGCTTTTGAAGATTTAGTAAAAGAAGCTGGCGGGCAAGAAGGAGCCTACAAGAACTTATTCGCAGATTATGATCAAGTTGCTAAAGTGATTGCTGATCCACGAGTTTCAGGTGTTTGTCTAACAGGTTCTGAACGTGGGGGAGCAACGATTGCTGAGATTGCCGGGCGTAACTTGAAGAAATCGACCTTAGAACTTGGTGGTAATGATGCATTTATCGTCTTGGATGATGCGAACTTAGATGGCCTAAAAGAATTACTACCAGGCTTACGTTTGAATAATGCCGGGCAAGTGTGTACTTCTTCTAAACGTTTCATCGTGACAGAGAAAAATTACGATGCATTCTTAAAGATATTAGTTGAAAGCTTCAAAGGAGCTAAATGGGGAGATCCAATGGATCCAGAAACAACCTTAGCCCCACTATCATCAGCAAAAGCGAAGGAAGAGGTCTTAGAAAAAATTCAATTAGCAGTTGATAATGGAGCAAAAGTGGTTTATGGTAACGAGCCGATTGACCATCCAGGTAACTTTGTAATGCAAACGATATTGACTGATATTACAAAAGACAACCCAATCTTTAATCAAGAAATCTTTGGTCCCGTAGCTATCGTTCATAAAGTTAAAGATGAAGATGAGGCGGTAGAGTTAGCCAACGATTCTAGTTATGGGCTTGGTGGTTCAGTTTATGGTGAGGATTTAGACCATGCTCGCAAAGTTGCCGAAAAAGTGGAGACAGGGATGTCCTTTATGAACTCCGGTTGGACCTCACTGCCAGAATTGCCATTCGGTGGCGTTAAAAACTCAGGTTATGGTCGCGAATTAAGTGAATTAGGCTTTACTGCTTTCTTAAATGAACATTTAATTTATACACCTAAACAATAAAATACCTTGTAATATAATGGATAGGACTTGTAAACCAGGTCCTATCCCTACTTTTAATCAAGTACTATTTAGAGAGACATCAGTAGAATAATAGGCATACCAAATAATTCTTCAAAAGACTACTTTTTGTAGAAATTTGGCACAATTTAATTAATCATATCGTTTCCCATGTCGTACTAAATAGTGAATAGATCTTAGAAATCAGTCCTTACATCCAATCAGAACGACCTTATGCTTTTTAGTGTGAGGTTGTTTTTTTGGTTTTATATTTTTTAGTGTTGGTGAGAAATCACCCGCACTATTTTTGTATACACAAAAAGCCAGTGATTTCCGCTATGATGTAAGTACGACCAAACACATAAGTAAGGAAATCAACATGGCTTACTTACATTCTACCGCCATCGGCTCAATCGACGTCCCTGGATGTGAAGGTGACCCATCGAAAAGTCCTCACGGTGACGGGGATCTCGATCATCTGCCTCAAGCCTGTTCTCATTGTGGCTGTCTAAATCAAAGTAGTCACGATATCATTCGAAACGGTACGATGAATTCCGTTGTTTTATTGGGACAATACAACTTTCAACCTGTCTATTTAAAGTTAAAGAAACAACGCTATTTGTGTAAACATTGCCGTCGGACCACAGTGGCCGTCACTCCCTTAACTCGTCGGCATTGTTTTATTTCTAATGCGGTGAAGTATGTCATCCTTGAAGAATTAGCTCAGATGCAGTCCATGACCTTCATCGCCCAACACCTGAATGTTTCAACTACAACGGTCATCCGTCAATTAAAAACCTATGGGGACAACCTAAATCCTAAATCCAGTTGCTTACCGTCCCACTTGACGATCGATGAATTTAAATCGGTTAAAAATGTTCCTGGGGCAATGTCGTGTCTGTTAATGAATAACGCGACACATCAAATGGTGGAGATCCTTGAAGGCCGAACTCAACTGTATTTAAGGGCTTATTTCTTACGGCTCTCACTGGAAGAACGGCGGCAGGTAAAAACCATCACCATGGATAGGTATTCCCACACAAGGTGAGAACAGCGTTTCGAACCTTAACTTCCTACGCGTTAGATATTAAAAACAGCTTAACTTATACACTCTCGAATAGCGTTGTGGAAGGCACCGTAAATAAAATCTAGATAATCAAACGATCTGACTAAGGTTATCGCAATTACGGTCACTTAAGGTGTCGTATTTTAATCTCAACCCAACTTCAACAACTTAATGCTGAATCTGTACGCCCATTGTATTTTTGTGACGAAGGGGCTCTATAAAAGAATATCCTCCAATCCAACAGATCGCGAAATAACTTACATCAAAAAATAAGACGATAGAACTAAATCTATCGCCTTAAATATTCACCAACACTATTTGACAAAGAACCAAAGTAAGACTAAAATCTAACCTTTGGGGGTATCATTATATCAAAATTTAATCTACTAACAAAATCGCCTACACTCTCTAAACCCTACTCACTATAATACTTCTGCAATCTCTCAATCGCTATTGCAGTTTTAGCGCGGGTATTGAAGGCGGTCAGTCTAAAGTATCCTTCACCGCTTGGTCCAAATCCTACCCCTGGGGTTCCCACTACTTGAACTTTTTCCAATAACTGATCGAAGAATTCCCAGGATGAGACACCAACTGGCGTTTTAAGCCAAATATAAGGTGCATTGTCGCCACCATAAACGGTTGCACCTACTTCTTTCAAACCTTCCTTGATCATTCGAGCATTTTCCATATAATAGCTAATATTTTCCTCGATTTGTGTCCTGGCAGGTTCTTGGTAACAAGCCCAACCGGCTCTTTGGATGATGTAAGGGACGCCATTGAATTTGGTCGAATGACGGCGGTGCCACATTTGGTTCAAATTCATATTTTGGAAAGTCAGTGCTTTTGGAACGACGGAGTATCCCAAACGTAAGCCAGTAAAACCGGCTTTCTTAGAGAAACTACGGACCTCAATCGCACAACGCTCGGCACCTTCACATTCATAGATGGAATGAGGAATACCGTCTTCTTGAATATAAGCTTCATAAGCTGCATCGAAGAGGATTAAACTTTCATTTTCTAAGGCAAAATCGACCCATTGTTGCAGTTCATCTTTCGTTAGAGTCATCCCAGTCGGGTTATTGGGGTAGCATAAGTAAATGACATCAACTTTCTCAGTAGGGAGGGCAGGTCGGAAGTGATTTTCCGCATGACTTTCTAAATAGACAAGCTCACTCCATTGACCAAGCTCTTCATTCCATTCGCCCAAGCGACCTGTGAGTACATTGCTGTCGATGTAGACAGGGTAGATAGGGTCTCCCATGGCGATGATGCTATCGAGTGCGAATAATTCTTGCAAGTTGGCGATATCACTTTTGGCGCCGTCTGATACAAAGACTTCACTGCTATCCATTGACAGGCCAACTTCTTGATAATCATGTTGGGCTATTGCCTCTCTCAGAAAGTCATAACCGCCTTCAGGGCCATATCCACGAAAAGTATCAGTAGAAGCTTGTTCATCCACCGCTTGATGGAGGGCTTGAATGATTCCTGGAACAAGGGGTTGGGTCACATCCCCGATGCCTAAACGAATAATCTCTTTGTCAGGGTTTAGTTGAGTGTAAGTGTCAATTTTTTGAGCAATGGTTGAGAATAAGTAACTGTCAGAAATTCTTGAATAATTATGATTTGCTTGCATGATAAATCCTCCTAATGTACTTGTGGAAAGTAGTGACCAGTGAATGAAGTGCGGGCAGGGCCTTCCATATAAACATGCCCTGTGTCGCTCCGATCCCATGTGATTGTGAGTGTTCCCCCTAAGAGGTTCAACTTAACCGTCTCTTCAGTAAGGCCATTCAACACCCCGGCGACCGCAACCGCACAGGCGCCGGTTCCGCAAGCCAAAGTCTCGCCACTCCCACGTTCCCACACGCGCATGCTAATTTCTTGCCGGTTGTGAACGTGGGCAAATTCGGTATTGATTTGTTCAGGAAAGCGCGTGTCATATTCAAAGCGAGGTCCAAGTGCTTGTAAGTCCAAGTCTTTGATATTTTCTTGAAAGATAACGAGATGAGGGTTCCCCATCGATACACCAGTCACTGGATAAGCTTGTCCGGCGATTGTAATGGCCTGATTAATCCATTGGTCTTCCTCTGCCGTAATTGGAATCAAGGCCGTGTCGATAATTGCTTGGCCCATATTGACCCGAGCTCCTGTGACTTCACCTTGATCATTGAAAATGAGCTGGACGGTTTTGACGCCACTTAGTGTCTCAATCTCAATCGATTCTTGATCCCAAAGGCCATTATCGTAGATAAATTTGGCTAAACAACGGATGCCATTGCCGCACATCCGACCTTCGCTGCCATCTAGGTTGAACATCCGCATCTGGAAATCTGCCTTATTAGATGGGCGAAGCACGATGAGACCATCACTACCAATGCCAAAGTGTCGTTCACTTACTTGAATTGCTAATTCTGCTAGATCTTCAATCTCTTCCTTTAAGTCATTAATATAAACATAGTCATTGCCAATTCCTTCCATTTTTGTAAAGGGAATGGCCTTTTTATTTGTTAATTTTGTCATAACACTCTCTCCTTAATTTAGTGAATAAAAAATAGGACCACGAACAAAAGTCCATGATCCTTCCAGTAGAAGAGTGGTATACTTTTGCCCGGTAATTGCTTGCACAATCAGCTTAACTGGCAGTTAAGTTGAACAGTTAGCCACCTATTATGATGACTAACCAACGATAATTCGTTTCGGCGATATCCCTCCAGACCCATAAGTCCTCATGTCAACCGCGCCTCGCACAAAACCTTTTTTATAGAGTAACATTGATACTAATTGACGTCAACTAATTACTAATCATGTTTTAATAATTAGTAAAATATTGTTCAATTTCCCATGGTGAGACATATTTGGCATATTCCTCGTACTCTTTTGTTTTGGCTTTAATAAAGCTAGTAGAGATATGAGGCCCTAAAGCATCCAAGATTGGGTCTGAAGCTTTCAATTCATGTATGGCTTCTTGTAATGAACCCGGCAAGCTTGTAATCCCTTGGTCAAGACGCTCGCGAGCGGTCATGCTGTAGATGTTGCAATCAACCGGAGCCGGTGCTTCGAGTTCTTCTCTAATACCTTTTAATCCAGCGCTAAGAATCGTCGCTAGAGCAAGATAAGGATTGGCCGATGGATCGACACTCCTTAATTCAACACGGGTTGAGTTGCCACGAGCTGCTGGAATACGAATTAATGGGGAGCGATTTTTCTCGCTCCAAGCCACATAGACTGGGGCCTCGTAGCCAGGGACCAGTCGTTTATAGGAGTTCACGGTTGGGTTGCAGACGGCAGTAAAGGCCGGTGCGTACTCCATCAGACCTGCAATAAAATGCTTGGCTGTCTTAGATAAGCCAGACCGCGTACTTTCATCGTAGAAAGAATTACCACTTTCAGTAAAGAGTGACATATTAAAGTGCATACCAGAACCATTGATGCCAAAAAGCGGTTTCGGCATAAACGTAGCATGAAGATGATGGCGTCGAGCTACGGTCTTAACAATGAGCTTGAAAGTTTGAATATTATCGCAAGCCGTCACCGCATCAGCGTATTTCCAGTCGATCTCATGTTGCCCATCGGCCACTTCGTGATGACTAGCTTCAATCTCGAAGCCAAGAGCTTCTAGTTCTAGAACAATATCACGGCGACAGTTCTCCGCCAAATCTGTCGGCGCTAAGTCAAAGTAACCACCGTGATCATTCAATGTCATCGTTGGATTCCCTTCTTCATCTAACTTGAATAAGAAAAACTCTGCTTCGGGGCCTAAGTAAAAGTCAGAGAAGCCGAGTTCTTCCATCTCTTCCAGAACACGTTTCAAGTTGCTTCTAGGATCCCCTGAGAATAGCTCACGAGATGATGACTCAACGTCACAGATCAGACGAGCAATGCGCTTAGTATCATCGCTTGCAATATTCCAATCAAAAATCAGCCAAGTTTGTAAGTCAGGTACCAAGTACATATCACTCTCTTCGATTCGTACAAAGCCTTCTATTGATGAACCATCAAAGGTCATATTGTTGTCTAAAGCTTTACTTAATTGAGACAGAGGAATTTCTACGTTTTTTATCGTGCCTAAGATGTCGGTAAACATTAAGCGGATAAATTTTACATTATTTTCTTTCGCATCTGCCATAATTCGTTCTTTTGTCCAAGTCGTCGTCATATAAAACCCTCCAATAAAATATTAATAATATTATTTAGTATTGTTAGATTATATCCATAAAAAATACACAAAACAAGTCAGTTATGACGGATGGTGTTATAAAATATAACGCGAAAAAAGGCTGTTTTGATAATGTTAACCAAAATTAGGATAACATCGTTATATAATATAACAAAAAACATAGGTGTATTTAATTGAGAAAATTAATTGATAAATCGCATAAAACTAATCATTAATTGCCTCAACTAATTACAAGTGTAAGGATTGAAAATAATAAAATTAAGGAGAAAAAAAGTTTTTTTGTTAAAAGGATATAAAATTGTCAGAAGATGGGGGTAAGGTATGGATTAGCTTATGCAGACTAGATTGGTAAGTCGATATTTATAAGGTGGTTGAAGAAGATTTTGGGATATTGGATGATGCGCAATGAAGATATTTAGTTTTTTGTTAATATGTAATTAACGTGTACCTTGGTTATCAGATTAAAGGAGTGCTTATTATGAGTAGGAGTGCACGTAAATATCCTAGAAATAAATCCAATTGTAGAAAATGAAGACAGTTTTAAATCTTCGCTTACACCGGAGATTTACTGGAGTTGAATTTGGTGCACTTGTTTTATCTAAAGTTGAGTATAAGAGAGTGAATGCTTCTTATAAAATTAGTGATACTTCTCTAACCTTTTTCATTGGCGTATTGTATTCAACCAACTATTCTTGTAATAAAAGGTCTTGTCCACTTATACAATGGAGCTAGATGAAAAAGGTGAGGTCATCTTTCGAGAAGTAGGAACCTGTATTTTAAGGTACATCACAAGGTAAGTATTAAATGTTTTGATCGCTCGCCGTCGAAAACTTCGAAGATTCGATATTCTAAAGGAACACAAGAATATGAGCGGTCTATTGCTTGGCCTAAAGATTCTTTGTGGAATTAAGTCGAAGTGGGAAGAGAGCAGATTTATAGTGCCTAAAAGGTGATTAAATTATATGAAGAGTTTATGATATGCTCCCTCTAAAGTAGACACTTAAAAAAGTAAACTACTTTAGGGGGATTTTTTATGTACTCAAATATGAAGCATACAGTGGCTGAACTGGAATTTTATATTCTTCAATATTTAGAGGGTATGACTTTTCCTATGTTGAAGAATTTAGGACTACAGTATGAGAATACATACTTTTTATTTGAAGTGAGGCTCTATCAACAACATGGCATTGATAGCCTTCAACCACCGAATGAGAATCAACACTATTTATCGGAATTTAGAGAACAAGTGGCACAAGAACATCTGATCGATAAGATATCCATCTATGAACTGGCAATTAAATATAATATTCCATCTGGGAAAACGATTCGTAGCTGGATTCTTAAGTATACTAATGGTGGGGAGTCTCAATCCTACAATTCAAAGCCAGAGGTGTATCTGATGAAAGGGAAAAAAACGACTTACGAAGAAAAAGCCTAAAAAGTAAACTGGCTGTGCCAAGCATTAAAAGTGAGCCAATCGAGCTTTTATAAATAGTTAAAACGTCAACCATCACATACAGAATTGCGCTTAAAAAAATTAATGGCATTCATTCAAGAAGCACATGGAACATTTAATGGAATTTATGGCTATCGTCGTATGACTATTTATTTAAATCACTTCCAACAAGCCGCCGTTAATCATAAGTGTGTCTAGCACTTAATGAAATGGATGGGCATCCAAACCTATATAAAGAAAAGACGAATCTAAAGATTCGCCTTAACCATTTTTATTATTTACTTGTCTACTTGACAGGGGGCAGTTCATATTGAGTTTGGTTGGGGGCTTTGATAATCTAAGTTGCTGTCCAGGTCATTAGCCATTCTTTCTCGTGAGTTTCTTCATCTAAGCACTCCTCAATAAATTGAAAACCATGCCTTTTATAAAATTGTATCGCCTGCGAATTGCGTGAATAAACAGAAAGTGTCAAAGATTTGTGTTGGCTTTTTAAATAAGTCAACAACAGGCTTCCTATGCCTTTGTGGCGACTCTCCTTCTCAATAGAAATACCCGCAATATAGTCTCCCGTCATACCAATAAAGCCTAACAGTCGGTTGTCTTCTTGATAAAGCACCATATTCGCCTCATGAAAAGCTGAAAGCACATCATCATAATGACTGGTCCAATAGGCTGGGTCAACAAAATCATGCACTTCCAAATTCACAATTAACCACAAATCAGCGACAGCCTTTATTACATCAGGATCCTTGTCTACTAAATTTATAAGCATCGGGTGACCTCCTTTAAATGACTAATAAGAAAAAGTCTAACAGAATACGCAAAGAGTCGCAATTGATAATCAAAGAAGGATGAGAAAAAGATAGAGCCTATGCTACAATAGCCATAAGTAAAAAGAAGGGTGCGAGATGATGCGAATTAAACGACCAGTAATACAAGCGGATATAGAAGAAAAAGAGTTAAAAGACTTATACCAACCCCACGATTATATCTTAGAACTAGATGGCTATGATTTGAATGAACCTGACTTTACAACCGTTCAGGTGGAACAAGTGCGATTATATAATTGCGTCATTCGTGACGGTATATTCAACGATATGGATTTAAGTGATGCAGATCTGACTGATGTGCGCTTTATCGGCTGTGACTTCTCGAATGTAAATCTAAGCCAAGCATCCATTCACCGAGTAGAGTTTGAAAATTGTAAGTTACTCGGAACTCAGTTCTCTGAAACCATGTTAGGTGACACACTATTCCAAGAGGCAATCTTAAACTTATCTACATTCGCGGATTCAAAGTTAGTGCGAGTCTACTTTCAAGAGTCGTCACTTCAAGAAGCAGCCTTCTTTGAATGTAAACTAAAGCAAGTCAACTTTGAAGAGTGTGAACTCAATGACATTACCTTTGATCATACACCTTTAAAAGGCATCAACCTTAGCACATCAAACTTTGACTCAATCCGAGTCGCCATCGAAGACTTGAAAGGCTGCCAAGTGTCCAGAGAACAAGCCTTAGGCTTGGTTGGGTTGATGGGGGTAGAAGTGGTGTAGGGGAAATCATAGAAATATTTCAGCAATAAGAATAATCATATAGTAAAATGGTATAAAAATAGTTAAGGTTAAGGTGAAAAAATGAACAAAAATATTGATGTTGTGGGAGCTATTCTAATAAAAGAAGGAAAGATATTATGCGCTCAACGGGGAGGAGAGAAATCCTTACCTTATTTATGGGAGTTTCCTGGCGGAAAGATTGAGCAAGGTGAGACGCCTCAAGAAGCACTTCATAGAGAATTGATTGAAGAATTAAAAATTGAAGTAGTAGTGAGTAACGAGATCTTTGATGTAACAAGATATAACTATGATTTTGGGACTGTTAACTTAACAACATTTATCTGTCATTTGGAACTTGGTGAACCAGTATTGACTGAACATGTTGCTATTAAATGGCTCGCCCCTAACGAGATTAAAGCATTAGATTGGGCACCAGCAGATATACCAGCTGTTGAAAAACTAAGCCAACTTGATCTAAGTTGAGGTATTTAAGATGGACCTATTAGAACAATCACTTAGAAAAGCCTTTATCAATCGAAAAGAAATTGGCTCGCAATATGATCCAAAGTTAATTATTAATCAACCTGAGAAAAAAGAATTTTTGTTGAATAATTTACAAGATGAGACTGAGAAATGTGTATCATTCATTTTCTCAATTGCTTTTGTCACTCAAGATGGGCTGAACGCAATTAAGACTTATTTAAATGATTTAAACCAAAGAGGAGTAAAAGGGCGCCTAATCACGTCGACTTACTTACAATTTAATCATCCCGATGTCTTTGAATCATTAATGAAGATACCCAACTTGGAAGTAAGATTATCTGAAAAACGTGGTTTTCATGCGAAAGGTTATTTATTTGAGCATCAAGATTATCATTCTTTCATTATAGGTAGTTCAAACTTAACAATGAGCGCACTGAAGCTCAACTACGAATGGAATGTGAGATTAACTTCTTATAACCATGGAGAAATAATTCACCAGATGAAGATGCATTTGGAGGAGCAGTGGGAACAAGCGATACCTCTAACACAGGAATGGGTAACAGAGTATAGAGAGAATTATATAGTTGAAGAGATTACCGATTTGTCGGTAATCAACGATCCGCCACTGAAAGAAAACTATATTGTACCTAATCGAATGCAAGAAGCAGCACTGTCTAGTTTGAAGGCTTTGCGAGAGTCTGGAGAACAAAGAGGACTTGTCATTTCAGCAACAGGTACGGGTAAAACGTACTTAGCTGCCTTTGATGTATTGAATGCAAGACCAAACAAGATGTTATTCATTGTTCATCGGGAACAAATCTTAAAAGATGCGATGCGTTCTTTTCAAAGAGTAATCGGCGGAAGTAGCGGAGATTATGGAATACTATCCGGTAATCGAAAAGACATTAATGCAAAATACCTTTTTGCGACGATACAAACGATCTCAAAACTAGAGTACCACCAACTATTCGAACCGGATGAATTTGATTATATACTCATTGATGAAGTCCATAAGGCCGGGGCCAATTCTTACATTAAGACAATCAATTACTTTGAACCGCAATTTCTACTAGGTGTTACAGCGACCCCTGAGCGAACAGATAAAATCAATATTTATGAATTATTTGATTATAATATCGCGTATGAGATTCGTCTGCAAGAAGCATTAGAGGAGGACTTATTGAGTCCCTTTCATTATTTTGGGGTGACTGATTATGAAAAAGATGGCGAAGTCATTTCTGAAGTAACAGACTTGAAGCATCTTGTACTAGAAGATCGAGTGAAATTCCTCATTGAGAAGCTAGATTATTATGGAGTATCACATAATAAAGTGCGTGGTTTAGTATTTTGTAGTCGCAAGAATGAAGCAGAGTTATTGGCCGAGCAATTTAATCGTTTGGGTATTCCATCCTCTCACTTAACGGGCGACCATTCGATTGAGGATCGAGAATATGAGATACAACGTTTGGAAGCGGGAGAGATTGAGTATATCTTTACTGTCGACATATTCAACGAAGGGATTGATATTCCTATGGTGAATCAAGTTGTCATGTTACGTAATACCCAATCTAGTATTATCTTTATTCAACAAATGGGACGAGGCCTACGTAAACACAAGTCTAAGGAGTTTGTGACAATAGTTGATTTTATCGGCAATTATAAGAATAATTACATGATTCCAATGGCCTTGTCCGGGGA
This sequence comes from Ruoffia sp. FAM 20857, assembly GCF_045528645.1. Classification (NCBI taxonomy): domain Bacteria; kingdom Bacillati; phylum Bacillota; class Bacilli; order Lactobacillales; family Aerococcaceae; genus Ruoffia; species Ruoffia sp. FAM 20857. Next base: position 74,985 of record NZ_JBGQRB010000002.1, on the reverse strand, counting down.
TATCTCTGGGAATAAAGATAATTTACGCCGGGATACGTTTGAGACAAGTTATATTACTGGCCTTTCATCCATTAACTTTGAGCAAGTAGCTAAAGATCGGATATTTGCTTCAATTGATCTAGCAAAATTAGATACAATCGCTGAACTAAGAAAGGCCTATACGAAGTTAAAAGAACGTTTAAATCGTATGCCGAATTTGTCGGATTTCAAAGAATCAAATACATTAGATCCGTTAATTATTATGAATCGTTCGGATAATTACCATGACTTCTTAAAAAAAATGAAAGATAGTGATCAAGTTCTTTCTGTTATAGATAATAAGATGTTAAAGTTTTTATCGAAAGAAATTCTCCCTGGCAAGCGTCAACATGAAATTGTTTTAATGAAAGCCTTAATGGAAAGTAATTCATACATGATGACACGAGTAGAAATTGTTCAATTATTTAAACAATTTAACTTGGATTATTCACAAAGAACGGTAGATTCAGTAATCAAAACGTTGTCATTAGACTTTTATACCGGAACTTTGAAGATGGCGTATAAAGGGGCGGAACTCATTAAAATTGAGGGTGAAACGATTAAATTCACGCAAGCATTCATTGAAGCGTTGAAAGTTGATTACTTTGCTGATCATGCAAAAGACGTGTTAAAAACAGCTTGGCTATTAAGTAAGGAATTCGACCAGTCGTCACCGTTAACAAGGTATCAAAAATACTACCGCCGAGATACGATTAGACTGTTAGGTTGGAAAGAACAAATTGTAGACCAGAACATAGGTGGTTATGTTCGTGATGATGAAGGAAAAATATTCGTTATCTTTGTAACATTGGATAAAGGTGAGGATTTCCAAGGCGCGGAGATTGCTTATGAGGATGCCTTGTTGGATGAGTCAACTATGCATTGGGTTAGTAAAGCCGGCCGTAAGCTTAGTTCACCTGAGATTCAAATTATGCAAAATCCAAAAGATTGGGCAATTCATGTCTTCGTGAAGAAATCCGACGATGAAGGATTAGACTTCTACTACTTGGGTGAAGTTCAACCAAAAGTAAACACCATTCATCAACTTGAGAAACCTACTGGGGACGGCAAGAGTAAGAGCGTCGTTGAGATGGAGTTGAAGTTTAAAGAGCCGATTGAAAGTCGATTGTTTAAGTATTTGAGGTAAAGATAATCCTTCTAATTATTTAATATGACAATTGCTGCAACAACCTTAAGGTAGTGCTGCAAAGTATTTAACACCCTTCTAATTAGTTATATAGCCGCTTAAACTATGATTAGCTGTAGCATATGTATTTAATTGGAAAGGGTGTTTGTTGTGAAGAGGTATCGTGTGTGGGTTACGTCAGAGTATGAGTATGTGATTGAAGTTGATGATGATGCGAGTTGGGACGATGTTCAAGAAAAGGCATGGGAGGAAGATTGGACGCCGTTGATTCATAGGGCAGATATCGTTGAAATAGATGAGATTCAGGAGTAATTAAATAGAGTTAAATTATAACCAGCCCGGACAGTATAAAGGTTCGGGCTAATTATTTAAGTATTATTATTTATATTCATATGGTTAGGTGGGGTACCGCTAGTTTGTAGGGTAATTTCTTATCCCCACTTCCGTAACTTGTGTTACTTGTGAATTGAAAAGTTCATCTATTAAATTCAATACTATTGTTGGACCGTTCTTAAATTGACATAGTTTTTTAAAGTCACTCAGTAACGGATGTACTATGTTAGCAGTTGAATAAAGGCAATATTTTACTTCTAATCTCTTTTTAATATCTTCAAAACCTTTTTTGAGATTTTCAGAGGTTATAGCAATTGATTCAAAATCGGGTGGATAAAAGAGATATTTTTCTTTTTCACCTAGAAAATTATATATAATAACCGGATAAAAAGTGTACAAATTCAGCCTCCTAAGTTTAATTATGAATAAATATCACTATGGAGATATATTGACGAATCGATTAGAAGCAGATGCGCTCATATCAAAAGAAGAATTTCGACAAATTATCTCTGATAGAAAGTATAATGAATTTCAATTAGGTGATCTATTCGAATTTGATGTTACAGATTTTTCAAAAGTAGATTTTAATGAACTGTTTAATTATTTGGAAAAATTATGATTAATAAGCAACAAAGCTAGATAGCTCTTATCTTGCTTTGTTGCTTATTTTAATTTATTGATGGGTTCAGATTGGAAACGTTAAAACCATTTGTTGGATTCGTATTAATGATCTCTCCATTAAGAGATATGTGTTTTTTGAAAATGAACCAAATAGAGTTCAAATCAATAGCTGATTATATTTATAGAATCTCGAAATAGTTATGTAATAATCTAACTTTTTGGGTTTCGTTCTATACTCATTTTGATAATCACCCAAAACTCATGGTTAGCTTCACACCACTTCGCTCAGCTATGTGTTTAAGTATCTGAATTTTAAGAATAGCATTCCCTTTCTCAACCCTTGCAGTGGTTGAACTTATCAACTAAGTTCGCAAAGTCTAACTGAGCTAACCTTATTGAATGTTTTAATTGCTTTACAAAACTTTGCTAATCAAGGATACGACATGTTAATGCCTATGATGTTTATGGCTAACATGGCTATTACTGGAGCAACAGCTGCAGTTTATACTAAGGTAAGATCAAAAGAAGAGAAATCACTCGTATTATCTTCAGCAGTCTCAGGACTCTTAGGAATCACTGAACCAGCATTGTTCGGGATACTTTCAAAATACAAAAAAGCATTTATTGCAGCTACAATAGGTAGTTCTTTAGCATCTGCTTTTATTAGTTTTTTCGGTGTGAGAATTTATGGCTATATTCTATCAAGTATTTTTAGTTTACCTGCTTATATAGGTGAATACTTTATATTCGCAGTGTTAGGAATTCTTATCGCACTTATCTCATCATATGTAATTACGTATGTTTTAATCCCTAGTGTCGAAAGCAGTGATTCAGATACAAACACTGATAATGAAAACACAGTGAATAAAATTGAGTTATATTCTGTTTCAAATGGAGTATATATGCCATTAGAAGATGTTTCGGATGAAATATTTTCATCAAAAATGATGGGGGATGGGTTTGCTTTCCAATCATTGGAAGGTGAAGTATTCTCTCCAGTAGATGGTACAATTTCAACAATATTTCCAACAAAACATGCCATTGGAATCAAAACAGACACTGGCATAGAAGTTCTAGTTCATATGGGAATCAATACCGTAGACTTAAATGGACAAGGATTTAGTGTTTTTGTTGAAGAAGGGGATAAAGTTGGACCTGACACATTAATTGCAAAAATGGACTTAGATTATATTGAAGGACAAGGAAAAGAAACACCGATTATTGTTGTAGTTACAAATATGGATCGAGTTCAATCGGTTATCGGAGTAGATGAATTGGAAGGAAATCATCAGAAAGGCGAATTGATTAATACAGTAAATTTAAATAATTAAAGTAAAATTAACTCAAGTAGAATTCATCAATTAGTTTAGATTTTTTTACAAAAATAACTAATAATCAAAATAATTAAGTTCAGGCAGTTATAAAATACTGTCTGAACTTTTTTTATATGTTAATAGGAGATATTTAACCTAAAATATCCCTTATTAATAGCATTTATCAGTGGTTTTCTTTTTGTGTCATCACCTATTAATGCTACAATAACGATGAAAAACCTAGGGAGGTTACAGTCATGAAAGTGTATTTTGCAGCATCTATTCGTGGAGGTAGGGCGGATATTTCTATTTACAAGCAATTGATTGCTTATTTGTCTGATAACCACGAGGTGTTAACCGAACATATTGGTGACGATAGTATAATTGCCTCTGGGGAAGTTGAACGGACCAATAAAGCCATTCGTGACCGCGATATTCAGTGGATTGAAGAGTGGGATGTTATGGTGGCTGAGACGACTAACCCTAGTTTAGGAGTCGGATATGAGTTGGCTTACGCTGAACATATTGGCAAACCAGTTATAATTATACATCGAACAAATCAGAGTCAATTGTCTGCGATGATCGCTGGGACAGATTATTTTGATAGTATTTATTATTACGAAGAGATTGAAGATGCTATTGGAATTCTTGAAGCACAATTAGGGAAGGAAGAATAACAATGATAGACAAAATTGCACGTGACTTTTCAGTAGGTGAATTTGAGTCAGCTTATACCTTTCTTTCTGAAGACATAAAGTGGCATGTCGTTGGAGAAAGTACAACGCAAGGTAGAGAAGATGTCATGGAACGTTGTCAGCAGAGTCGGGATTATTTCGATTCAATTGAGACAGATTTTACCGTGTTTAAGCTCATTGAGAGTGGGAATCAAGTGATTATAACAGGATCAGGTATCTTTGATAATAATGGTGTTGTGTCGCGAATTGATGCATGTGATATTTACACATTTAATGAAGAGCATCAATTGATTGAGATAGAATCATATTGTGTGCCGGTTTAAGAAAAGGATTGATAACAAAGCTATATTGTTATCAATCCTTTTTTATTTGGAATTTAAAATATATGATTAATAACACTCTAATTATATTTTGAATATCCATATGTACTAAATATGAATATGTGATAAAATTAATTTATAAACATACTTGTTTTATAATTTGAAAAGAGGTGCACGGATGAAAAAAATGTTTCTCGTCTTAAGTAGCATGTTGGTGTTATCAAATGTTGTTGGTGTATATGCACAAGAGGATATTGAAAGTGAAATTGCTCAGAAAGAAGCAGAGTTAGAAGAATTACGTAATCAACTTGAAGAAACACAGAATGATGGCGAAGGTGATCCGGTAGAAGGAACAAATGTAGCGCAACTGGAGAAAAGAGTTGCTGTAGGTAATTCAAATTCAGATGAGCAGATTAGTCAGCTATTAGCACTCTTTGGAATGGAGAGCAATGATCAATCTAACTTAATAAAAATTGATGGTGTTGCTTTAAATGAACTTATCAGTGACGGTTCAAATGAATCAACAGATGTTTACTCAAGTGTAATGGTCGATATGCCAGAAAGTGGTTCGGGAGTTAATGTTGAAATATTAACACCAGAGAACATTACCGTAGTATCTGAATCAGCTTATCAAAATGCAGCAATTACGGCAGGAGCAACGAATGCAGATATAAAAATTGCATCTGTTATCGCAGTAACAGGTGAAGGTGCTTTAGGTGGTGTATATGAAATATTTGATCAAGCTGGTTATAGTTTAGATGCAGAAGATATTCAAACCGCTGAGAACCTTATCCAAATAGAAGAAGTATTATTAAGTGAAACAAATATGTCGGAAAGAGAAGTGTCCCAGTTAGTTACTCGCTACAATTTGGCTATTGTTCATGCAGTAGAAGGTAAGGAAGCATTAACTTTACAAGAAGTTAATGAAATACTTAGCGAAATTCTAGCTGATTACAATTATCAATATAGCGAAAATGTACAATCTTTACTACTAGATCACGGTGTTGCTTTTTCTAAATCATCAGTATCTAAAAACCCTGACACAAGGGCAGCCCTAGAAGAAGCAATGAGACAATACGAATCAATTAACCAAGTTTATAACCATGGTGAAATTCAAGTCGAAATTACCGATATGTATTTAACGGACGAAAGAGTAGATTATGTCACTGAAAATTATGATAATGTATTTACAGTTCATTATTCAGTGACAAATACTGGAGAGACTGAAACTTCCGCGGGATATGATTTTGCGTTATATGTTAACGGTCAAAAAGCAGATGATTACTTTTTAAACGATGATTTTCAGACGATGGTTTCATCCAATCGCCAAGCAGATGTTAAACAGAGCTTTGGATTTAATGGCGCAGCAAATTTAGAGGACATGGAACTAGAACTAATGGATATGAGGGCCTATGGGAAACCGCCGGTTGTAATACCTTTAGATGGAAGCGAGCCATCAACCCCAGAAGATCAAGCAGCTGATGTAGAAAACGGTGTATCTAGTGAATTTGCAGAAAGCGTGGAGAATGAAGAACTTGTAGAAATTCTTCAAGCATTTTATGATTCGGGACTTAATGTTATGGAACCTAAAATTATGACGCGTAATGATTATGGAATTGCGCCATTACTAGCTGAAGAAGCTGTTAGTTTTGGAGCACAATTTGCTGAGTTTGTTTTTGAAAATGAAGATGGAAGTATTGACCAATTCAATTATGGAAGGTTATTTTTAGTGAGAGATGAGAATGATCTTCAAACAATGAAAGCTGTGTATGATGATTTAGGGAAGGAAGCAGCTATGCTATATTCTCATACTTATTCAAAAGGAGATATATTACTTCAAATGGGTGGCGATGTTTCAGATGAAGACTTCGCTTTATATACTGCAGTGATTGATGAGGTAGTGGAATAAAGCAATTAAAGCTTCTAACTTTAATTATGATATATAAAACTATCCCGCTAAATTCATGTTACGTGAATTTAGCGGGATGGTTTTAATTTTATATGTTATTAATCCTTCAAATCACTGATACACCCAATGATTAGGTTCTGTCTCAATTAATTGATTCTCAGGATTATAGAACGCTTCATCTGGTTTATAAATAATTCGTTGACGTTCTTTTTCATAATCTGGATCTGGTAATGGGATGGCTGATAGCAAACTTTGTGTATAAGGATGCTTCGGATGATCATACAAAGTATCAGCGTCCGCGACTTCAACAATTTTTCCTTGGTACATCATACCGATTCGGTCACTAAAGTACTTTACCATTGATAAATCATGGGCAATGAATAAGTAAGTTAAGTTATGTTTGACTTGTAACTCCTCTAGCAAGTTAATAATTTGTGCTTGGATTGAAACGTCTAAAGCAGAAATCGGTTCATCACAGACGATGAAGGTTGGTTCAACGGCTAAGGCCCGAGCAATACCAATTCTTTGACGCTGTCCGCCAGAGAACTCATAAGGATATCGCGTAGCATGGTCTTTGTTTAAACCTACGGCCTCAAGTAATTCATAGACACGTTCAGACCGTTCCTTCTTGTTTCCTACTAGATTGTGTACATCCAAGCCTTCCGCAATAATATCGTTAACCTTCATACGCGGGTTAAGTGATGCGTAGGGGTCTTGGAAGATCATCTGAACTTCTTTATTGAAGGCTAATTTACTTTGAGTGGTTTGTCTTTCGGTCCATGACTTACCATCAAAGATAATATCCCCATCAGTTGGTTGATATAAATTAACAATGGCACGCCCAATTGTTGATTTACCACTGCCTGATTCACCAACTAAACCAAATGTTTCACCGCGGTAGATATCAAAGCTGACACCGTCGACCGCTTTGACTTCATTACGAGTACCTTCATTATAGTATTGTTTTAACTGTTTAATCTGAACAAGAGGTTGTTTCTTTATTGGCTTGTCTGTCATTGAATCTCCCCTCTCTTTAGTTTCAATTCAAAGTGTTCATGGCGTTTTTGAATGGGTTCCGGCACTGTAATTGCTGGCGCCTTTGGATGCAAGAGCCAAGTTGCAGCGTAATGTCCCTGTCTTACTTCGAATAAGGGTGGTTGTTTAACAAAATCAATGGCCAATGAGTATTCATTCCGAAAGGCAAAAGCATCTCCTTCAGGTGGATTTAATAAGTCCGGAGGTGTTCCAGGTATGGCATACAAGCTTCCTTTTGAATCTGGGGTTGGCATTGAGTTTAATAAGCCCCAAGTATAAGGGTGCTGCGGATGATAGTAAATATCATCGACCGATCCAATTTCAACAATCTTACCTGCATACATTACGGCAACTCGGTCAGCCACATTGGCGACGACACCTAAGTCATGTGTAATAAAGATAATAGTCATTTGTTTCTCTTTTTGAATTTTTTTAAGTAGTTCAATAATTTGAGCTTGAATGGTTACATCGAGTGCTGTGGTGGGTTCATCTGCGATTAATATCTCAGGGTCTCCCGCAAGGGCAATCGCAATAACGATTCTTTGTCTCTGTCCTCCAGAAAACTCATGTGGATATTGCTTCATTCGTTCTTTAGGATTGACTAAACCACATAAATCTAAGAGATTGATCGCTTCATCCACCGCATCTTTACGGCTCATCTTTCTTTTCTTCTCAAGCACTTCCGTAATTTGTCTTCCGATTGAAAGTGTTGGATTCAAAGCGGTCATAGGATCTTGGAAAATCATCGCAATTTGATTTCCACGAATTGCTTCCATTTGCTTGTTTGTATACTTTAATAAGTCATTATTTTTGAAGATAACCTGGCCACTTTCAATCATCGAATTTTTGCTTAATAGTCCTATAATTGAGCGAGCCGTTACAGTCTTACCTGATCCCGATTCACCAACAATGGCTAAGGTTTCTCCTTGATAAAGATTAAAAGACAAGCCTCTGATTGCTTGTAATTTCCCAGAAAAAGTTTGGAAACTAATGGCTAAGTCTTTTACTGTTAATACTTCTTCTTTCAAAATATCACCTATTCTTTCATTTTCGGATCGAATGCATCTCTTAAACCATCAGCTAAAAGGTTAAATGAAAGCATAATAATCGAAATCACTGCTGCTGGATACCACATGAGATGAGGTAAGAATCGGAAAGTCTTGTAACCGTCATTAATAAGAGTTCCAAGGGATGCGTTAGGCGCTGGAATTCCGATACCAATGAAGCTTAAAAAGGCTTCAAAGAATATTGCTGACGGTAAGGCAAACATGACTTGTACGATAATCAAGCCCATCATATTTGGTAAGATATGTTTGAACATAATCTTAATAGTGGGTTGACCTAACACTTGTGCAGCTAAAACATATTCCTGTTGCTTGAGTCGAATTGTTTGAGCTCGCACAACCCGAGACATCGTAATCCAACTGGTTAAAGCAATGGTAATAATAATCGAAACCAAACCGGGATTCATAACTAAAAGCATGAGTACGACAATAACTAAGTTAGGAACACCTGATAGAATTTCAAGCACTCGTTGCATGAGGTTATCCACGCGTCCGCCCATCCATCCAGAAATCATACCGTATGCAATTCCGAATATTAAGTTTATTAGCGCTGCTGCGAAGGCAACGATTAAAGAAATCCGTGTCCCGAAGATGATGCGAGACAATAGGTCTCGACCTAAACTGTCAGTTCCAAGATAATAATAAACTCCTTCAGGTACACCAGATTGGTCATAACTATCAATTAATGCACCCCCACGGTTTACAGACGTTCCATTGAACCAACTAAACCCTTCTAAACCAGGAATTTTTGGTGGTAAATTTGACCATGCAGGGTTTTGCGCATTTGGATCATGTGGCGCAAAGAAGGGTGCAAACACAGCGATAATGATAATCAAAGAAATAACAAAGAATGAAATCATCGCGCCTTTATTCTTTTTGAGACGACGCCAAGAATCTTGGAGGAAGTTTAGTGTAGGAGCGACAATTTCCTCATTCCGATCAGATTCTAATTGAACTTTTGTTGTAAATAGTGAGTCGTCTATATCTTTTGTGCGTTCTACAATTTTTTGATTATAGTTTGTATTAGGAATCTCTGTATGTGACATTTACTTACCTCCTTGTGTAACACGCATCTTAGGATCGATCAATCCGTAAAGAATATCTACAATGAGGATAATGACAACAAGAATAACTGAATACATGATTGTCACACCCATAATAGTTGGATAATCGTTCACTAGAATCGATTTTGTGAACTGTTCTCCAATTCCAGGAATGGAGAAGATATTCTCAATAACGAGTGATCCAGTCATTAAACTAGCAGTTACCGGTCCTAAGATAGTTAATAAAGGAATAATTGCATTTCTTAGCGCGTGTTTACTGATAATATATATTTTTGAAAACCCTTTGGCTTTGGCGAGTTCAATGTAATCACTATTAAGCACTTCAATCATCTCCGTACGAATGAACCGGGCAGCTTCAGCCGTCGGTGAGATTGCTAAAGCAATCGTCGGCAGGATGCTCGATAAGAAGCCATCGCGCCAAAAAGCGATCGGTAGCCATTCTAAGACAACGGCAAAGATGAATTGAAGTAATACAGCAAAGACAAAGTTTGGCACAGATCGTCCACCAATAGCAACCGTTGAAGTTAATGTATCAATCCAAGTGTTTTGTTTAACTGCTGCGATAATACCCAGAATGGTTCCCACAATTGTTCCAAGCACCATCGCTTGGAGTCCTAACTGAATCGAAGGTCCGGCTCTATCTGCAAGAATTTGTGTCACAGGGATATTATTGAACTGGAAGGAAACACCGAAGTCTCCTTTGAGTACATTCCTTATATAATTAAAGTATTGAATATGAATGGGTTCGTTTAATCCATACTTTTCATATAATAAGGCAAGTTGAGTCTCAGTTAATAATTCTTCGTTGGCAAAAGGTGACCCTGGTAAAAATTGCACCAATAAAAAAGTTACAGAAATAATAATAAATAATGTAACTGCCATTAATGCAACTCTTCGTAATATATAACGAAAATATTGTGTCATTCTAAACCTCTTTCTATTATATAACTGTGTCATGAATCGGTATACGATCATGATACAATTTGACAATTGACTACACTAGCAACATCTTAAGAACTAGCGACGTAATTCCGTTGAACTACTGAGCAGAAATATATATACTTGACGTAAATCATAACTTCGACCCAAAGGTAACACTCTCAAACCTTTTACTTCTGGAGTAAGTAAGAAAGGATTGGCTCTTTGGTAAATCGGAGCTACAGCTGCTTCTTCTTTAATACTTAGTGTTTCAGCTTCAATTAAAGTTTCCCAACGGCCATCTAAGTCATTTACGAAGTCATATTTAGCTGAACGAATAAGTTCTTCTCGACAGGTCATCATCAGAGACAAGTAGTTCTAAGTCTATTGTATCAAATTCTAGTTCTTCTTTGGCAGTATTCCAATCCGATTAATTATAAAGTTCTTTATCGAAGGCTTGAGAAATCGCACGTCTTAAAGCAATGTTGCCCGTGTTTTCACGAGCTGTATTGAAACCTAAGTAACCAATCTTTGCTATTGGAAGGGTATGAAGAATATCACTTCCTGTTCACTAACTTCGAATCAGTCAATCCCAGTTCCGATTTCTTTTATCACAGATATGTGAGCTACATCAAGGTATACATTTTCAGCGTCCTAATAATTATCATTTTTGACAAAAGCCCATTCCAAGTTTACACCGATCCAACCTCTTCACAGGCAAGAAGCGAGTCGCTAAAAATAACTTTGGAAAGTAATCAGCCTGGTACTCAAGAATAATTTCAAGTGTCTTTTCATCCAAAGCCATCACCTCTTTCGATGAAAAAAGTCCCTTCTGTCAGAAATAATCTAACAGAAGGGACGAATTTATCGTGTTACCACCCAGGTTCCGAATTACTTTCACAAGTAATCGCTCAATAAGTATCAATGAATACTTTGCGCGTTATCGGGCGCACCCGTCGATTTAATTTGAATCATTCGAATGCTCCAAGTTCATCTTCATTCACTTTTAACTATCTGTTTTCACCAGCCAGACTCTCTAATAAAGTTAATTAAGTAAATTACTCTTCTCTTCGTCGCATTTCCTCATGGAATATTAATGATATAGTACTAATTATAAAAGCGTTAGTCAATAGTTCTGCTTTTGTTTTTAATTTTATTCAGTTATTTTTAATAAAAGTTGCAATATATATTTGTTCTTTTATAATACATCTTAATTATATTACGAAAAGAAAGAAGGACTATGATGTACTCAACAATACTTGAACGATTTATCCGATACGCTCGGTTTAATACACGAAGTAACCCAGCCAATAAACATATGATCCCTTCATCACCAGAACAAGTCGAATTTGCTTTGAAGCTTGAGAACGAATTGAATTTATTAGGGCTAGAGGAGGTATTCTATGATGAACGTGATGGTTTCGTCACAGCTAAAGTATCTAGCAACCAACCAGACGAAGATATTCCAGCAATTGGTTTTATGGCTCACATAGATACAGCTGACTTCCCATCTGAGAATGTAAACCCACAAGTTCATTACAATTATGATGGGAAAGATGTTGTCTTAAACAAAGAGTTAGATATTGTGATGACCGTCAAAGAATTTCCTAATTTAAAAGATTATGTTGGCGAAACATTAGTGACAACGGATGGGACAACTTTATTAGGAGCGGATTGTAAAGCAGGAATGGCATCAATTGTTGAGGTGATGAAACATCTTATCGAGAATCCTGAGATTCCTCATGGAGATATTTGGGTAGCATTTGGACCGGATGAGGAGATTGGGATTGGCGCAAGTCGCTTCATTGCAGAAAAATGGCCCGTTGAATTTGCTTATACCATTGATGGAGGACGAACTGGGCAACTCGATTATGAAACATTTAATGCGGCGCAAGCGGTTTTAACTTTTACTGGTACGAGTGTTCACCCAGGGGCAGCTAAAGATGTCATGGTAAATCCATTAGCGGAAGCAGCGAAGTTTTACCAAAAAATCCCAGCGAATGAAACTCCTGAAACTACTAGTGGTTATGAAGGATACTATATGTTAGGAGGTCAAACTGGGGACTTAAACTCAGTGACTGCGATTTATAATATTCGCGATCATGACTTTGATAAGTTCGAAGAGCGAAAAGCACAAATCAAGAAATGGGTCGATGAACAAAACGCTACTTATGCTTATCCAAGAATATCATGTGTGATTACAAATCAATATGCAAATATGGGAAATATAATAAAAAATGATTCAAGATCATTTGATTTAGCGAAGCAAGCTTACGCAGCAGTTGGTGTGACACCGAGAATTAACCCTATGCGTGGTGGAACAGACGGGAGTCATCTCGCTTTTAAAGGCATTGCGACACCTAATTTATTTAAAGGGTCTGAGAATTCTCATGGGCAATACGAATTTGTTACCGTGGAAAGAATGAAATTAGCGAGTGATGTCATACTATCTATAATTGAACTCGTCCAAGAACAACCAGTGGTTTATCACATCTAAACAAGAAAAAAGGTCGAACAAAGAGCGCTAAGCTCCTTGTTCGACCTTTTATTGTGGCATGTTATTCAGTAACATAAGTTGTACGTAAGTTAATTGTACGACCAAATGGATAGACTTCAAAGTTTTGAACACGTGGATCTAGTAAGTATGACGATGAAGCTTGGTAAATCGGTGCAGTGACTGCATCTTCTGCAACACCAATGCGTTCAGCTTCTAGCAATGCTTCACGACGTTGTTGAGAATCAGTTGCGTATTCAACCTGTGCTGCTTCTACGAGAGCATCGTACTCTTCATTTGAATATTCAGCAAAGTTGATTCCGCCATCCGTGCGATATTGTTCAATAAAGTTAATTGCATCTTGGTAATCAGGTGCCCACGTTCCATAGAAGATATCAAATTCTAGATTTCTTTGGAATTCAATACGGTTTTGTAATGGGACACTACGAATTGTTAATGTTAAACCAGGTAAGTTTTCTTGTAATTGAGCTTGTAAATATTCAGCCGTACGACCTGATAGGTCAACATCTGATGTTAATAATTCAAGTTCTAATGAATCCACACCTAACTCATCAAGTCCCGCTTGCCAATCTGCTTGAGCTTGTTCGACATCATAAACTAAGATATCTCCTTGCTCATCACGGAAATCAACCCCGTCTTCACTCACATCAAATCCGACAGGTACTAAACCATTTAATGGTGTTGAACCATCTTGAATAACCGATTCTGCATATAATTCTTTATCGAATGCTTGTGACAAAGCACGACGGATATTCGCGTTACCAGTAGCTTCTCTAGTTGTATTATAACTTAGATATCCAACAGTAGATTTAGGTACGGAGTAGAAAAAGTCACTTCCAGCATATTGTTGTACAAAGTCATCTGTTAAGACAGCATAGTCGAGTTGTTGCGCATCAAATAAATCAGCTCCCGTACCTGTTTCTTTCACTACTTGAACAAGAACATCTTCTAAGTAAACATTATCAGCATCCCAGTAGTTAGGATTTTTCACTAGATTCCATTCGAGGTTTGAACCGTTCCAGTTTTCTAATGTGAAGGGTCCATTACTTACAAGGTTTTCTGACGAAGTAGCATAGCTACTACCCACTTCTTCTACGAAAGCTTTGCTAACTGGTAAGAATCGACTTCCTGTTAGCAGCTTTGGTAAGTAAGGCGCTGGATATTCAAGTGTAATTTCTAGTGTTAAATCATCTAAGGCTACGACGCCCAATTCATCCAGTTCCATGTCACCGTTTCGGATACTTGCAGCATTTTTAAAGATTTCAACCGTCGTTGAAGCAACTGAACCTGAATTAGGATCAACCAAACGTTGGTAACTATACACAAAGTCATGCGCCGTGAGAGGATCTCCATTACTCCAAGTTAATCCATCTCTTAGTGTGAATGTATAAACGAGACCATCATCACTAACATTAACATCCTCAGCTTGACCTAATTCAACTTCACTCCCCGTTGTTACGCGGTACAGCCCTTCATTGATTTGACCGATCATATCTGATGTAGGGACATCATTGTATAATGCACTATCTAAAGTCGATAATTCTCCATTAGTTGCGATACTTAATGTTTGTTCAACAGAAGGATCCACCTCTGGTGCATCTTGAGCAGAAACAGGAACACTAGAAAACACGCTACCTAAGGCCAAAGCACTAACAAAAAGAGATACAACTTTCCTTTTTAATTTCATTCTCAACACTCATCCTTTTCTAAATAATATTTCTTTCAATTTAGCACTTTCTAATAATAAGTCAATGATAAAGATTACAATTAATAAATAATTAGAAGAATGATAAATAAATAAGTTTGAGGGATTTTTAACATTTCCCAAAATAGGGGTGACACTTTTTCTAAAAAATACGTTTATAGGGGTGTAAGTAGTTTTACTTACAAACAAAAACGAGGAGGGGTACGATGAACAAAGAATTCCTATCAGCAAGCTTAAAGCTTACTGCGATTAATCCGGTGACGGAGAAGAAGACAACGGTGACGTTGAATGATTTAACTCAGGATGCGCCAGTAGAGGATGTTGAGGCTGTTCGCAATGCACTGCAAAGTGTGATTGAGGAGCCAATCGCAACGGTAGAAGCGGTTCACACATTCGCGTTTGCGTAAATAGTGTCAGATAAAGATGCTTAAGTGAAAAGAAGGGTGGTATACACAATGGAAGAAACAAATAATTTAGAATTGTTATTCAAAGACGAAGCAGGATCAAACAAAAAGGTCACACTTCGTAACCCTAAGTTGGGCCTAACAGCACAAGAGGCTCAAGCAGCATTGGACGCAATTGCTGGCGCTGAAATCTTTGTTAATGAGAATGGTGATGCTTACGCGCAAGCAGTAGGAGCTCGCTACGTTCGTCGTACGGTTGAAGACATTTACGCTGCTTAATCGCAGCGCACCCCCAACGCCTCGCTATAGTTATTAGCGAGGCTTATTTTTTTGCGAAAAAGGAGGAAAAGGCATGTCTGTGATTGAATTAGGTAGTTTGGCTGGGGCAATGATTACGGTAATAACGCTCATCTCCAAGATGATTCGTTTAATTACTTCGATTCAAAATTTAATTAACCGCCTAGATACGATGCAAACAGAGCTGGAAGCGAATAAACATGGTTTAAGTGATTTAACCCAACGGGTCAATAACCATGATATGAAGCTTCATACCTTAGAGATGGAACAGATATCGTTGTCGAATCAAGTAAAGGAGCTGACCTCTTATGCGTTTAACTAATCGAACGTATGATTTACTGAAGTGGTTTGTCTTAGTGGTTTTACCAGCTGTGGCGGTACTTTTCCAAGGTTTGGGAGAGTTGTATAGCTATGCGGATGTGGAAATACTCGTTTCGACCATTAACTTATTCGCCGTTTTTCTCGGGACGATCTTACAAATTTCAAGTAAATATTACAATGGAGGTGACGGGAATGGCCACAGTACAGTCGTTGCTTAAAGTCGCACAAAGTTATATTGGTGTGAGTGAGGGGACGAACACTTTCAATAATTTAATTGCAGCCTATAATTCAATACGTCCCATCCCGATGGGGTATCAGGTCAAGTTGACTGATGATTGGTGTGACGTGTTTGTAACGGTTGTTTCCGATCAGGCTGGGATGAGTGATTTGATTGGGCGAGAGTGTGGTGTCCAACGTCATATCAACATCTTCAAAGCGAAAGGGATTTGGTTAGGAAGACAGTTCCCTAAAGCGGGTGACATTATTACTTTTGATTGGGATGGGAATGGTTGGGCTGATCACATTGGGTTTGTGGAGTCGGTTGAGCATAACCAAGTGAAGACCATTGAAGGCAATAGCCAAGCCAAAGTGAAGCGGAATACTTTTCAATGGAATGATAAGCGCATTATGGGCTACGCTAGACCGAAGTATCAAGTGGTCGGTGAAGTGAAGAAGACCATTGATGAGTTGGTTCAAGAAGTTATCGCAGGAAAATGGGGTGTCGGCCAAGCAAGAATGGCTCAACTCGCTGCTGCGGGTTATGACTTTAACCATGTGCAGAGTAAGGTCAATCAAATCTTTGTAGATAAAATTCAGACGCCGACTGTAGTTGTGTCAGAAGCTGCTCTAATATATCAAGATGCTCAGTTATCGAAGGCACATCTAGATAAGTTACTCGCCTTATCAAAGCAGTATCAAATTTTACCCAGTCTACTTATTGTTATGTTGCATTTTGAAGGGGTTTGGGGTCAGTCCAATGTCGCAAAATTAGATCAAAATTGGGGCGGGATGACCTGGTCAGTCAACTATATTGGCAATCCTGATATTAAGAAAACGAAGGGCAGTCCACGTCCTAAGAGCGAAGGTGGTTACTATCTTCGCTATGCATCGGAGGAGGATTTCTTTGAAGACTGGATATATTTACTGCGACCCGGTGGGATATATAAAGTGAGTGGCCAGAGGAATTTCAAGGATGCAGTCAAAGGCTTATTTCAGGTTGGTGGATCTAAGTACGACTATGCTGCTTTAGGATACACGAAGTACTTAGAACGCATGGAAGCAAGAAGAGTTGGGATAGATAAAGCCAATCCGGGCGTCTTGAAGAAGCTAGATGCAGACTGGTTTGCTGGAAGTGAAGGAAATGAGAAAGTGATTGTATCGACCGATGCGACCACTTGGCAGACCGGTGAGCGGATAGCGACTTGGGTCAAAGGCAAGGCTTTTGATGTATTAGAAACGAAAGAAGTAATGCAAAAAGCTTTTCTATTAGCGGATAATGGGACCGTGTTAGGTTGGCTATTAGAGTCAGATGTGTTGAGTGCTTAATTGAAATAGGAAGAACTTCTCGCGATTGCGGGAAGTTTTTTTATTTAAGATAATTTCGCATTTAAATGAAATTTAATTGATGGGACAAGGATCGTTTTTTGCTTGTGAGTGTCTTATTTCTATGAATCATGAGAATGTTGGGACAATAAAATTGTAAGCGGTTTGATAAAGCATATAATGAGTTTAGAGAATCATTTCAATGATTTCAAGAAGTCACAAGTTTTAAGGAATTTGACGACTAAAGAGGGGGCGGAGTAGATGGGTATATCACATAAGCTACTAAGAAAAGCATTGATGCCGATGGATTTAGTAATGATGGATCATCGGAGGAAACAGCCGGTCAAAAGTTCTAGTAGATTAAGCTCGTTATTGAAAGGTTTCATAAGAACACGGTAAGCTAAGTTAAATTAGTTTCTGTGTTCTTTTTGCATTTAATTTATTAAAGCGCTTCCTAACATGCTATAATAAAACTATATAATATATTTATACTAAAACACATAATAGACAGTAGCAATGATTAAGAGATTGATGAAATTGATATTGGCATTTATTTTTTAATTTTTGCGGGAGAAGTTGGGCATACTCAGTCACTTGAAGAGCAGCGAGAAGAAGCAATTCGACTTTATAAGGAAGGTACATAGAATTATACATTTGAGTAAGTTGAGGCATATGTGAGTAAACAAGAAGCAGAGGCCCTAGCAACAATAACAGTGAAATCTTATAAGAGTTATGATTACGGAATAGCTGGAGATCAATCTCACCGACAATTAGAGACTTAAATGAGAATGGTCTGAATATGTATGGGATGGAATTAGGTATTTACCAGTATCGTCCAATAGCACCGAACATGTGTCAGGCTACTTAACGCTTGAAAGATATTTTGTGGATCAAGGATATGTCGAAGGTTATACTTACCCGAATGCTGAAGTGAAAGTAACACATGTAAATGGTTATGCTACAACTATGGAAAATGCCGTAGCTGATAGTAATGGGTATTTTCATGTGGAGGGTTTTAGGCATCAAAATAATTTAACAACAACTGTGATAACAGTCACACATCCTGAAACAGGCGAGGAGATTTTAGTAGCACCATATCCTTGGACAGAGTGGGAACTTGAGAATGCAGAGTGGTAATGAGTAGAGTTCAATCATAGAAAGGAAGCAAGATACATGGACGTAAGGAAAGAAGCACTTAGATTAAGCGAGGAACTAGGCGGGAAGATTGAGGTTAATCCTAAAGTATCCATTACAAATATGGAAGAATTATCCGTAGCATATACACCAGGTGTGGCGGCAGTTAGTTCAGCGATTGCGGAGAATAAAGAAGATGTCTATAAATATACAACGAAACGTAATTTAGTCGCAGTTGTCACTGATGGATCAGCTGTATTAGGACTAGGAAATATTGGACCTGAAGCTGCGATTCCAGTGATGGAAGGGAAAGCAGCTTTGTTCAAAGCGTTCGCAGATGTGGACGCTGTTCCAATTTCATTAGATACACAAGATGTTGAAGAGATTATCTCACATGTTAAAGCAATTGCTCCTTCTTTTGGTGGAATTAACTTAGAAGATATTTCTGCACCGCGTTGTTTTGAAATTGAAAGACGTTTGAAAGAAGAATTGGATATCCCAGTATTCCACGATGACCAACATGGGACAGCGATTGTCGTATTAGGTGCTTTATACAATGCATTGAAAGTTGCTGATAAGAAAATCGAGTCAGCAAAAATCATTATCAATGGTGGTGGATCTGCCGGAACGGCAATTGCTAAGAAAATGTTAGCCGCAGGTGCTAAAAATGTTATCGTCTGTGATATCGATGGTATGATTGCTTTAGATGATCCTGCTTTAGATGAGCGGCACAAAGACTTAGCTAGTTTAACAAACCCTGATAACTTGAAAGGGGATTTACAAGAAGCTGTGAAAGATGCGGATGTTTTCATTGGTGTGTCAGCGCCAGGCGTGTTGAAGAAAGAATGGATTGCAACAATGAGTGAAAAGCCGATTATCTTCGCGATGGCGAACCCAACACCAGAAATCATGCCGGATGAAGCGAAGGAAGGTGGCGCATTTATCGTCGCAACGGGGCGTAGCGATTTCCCTAACCAAATTAATAACGTTCTAGCTTTCCCTGGTATTTTCCGTGGAGCTTTAGATGCACGCGCAAGTGACATTACAGATGAAATGCAAATTGCTGCCGCTCAAGGAATCGCGAGTGTGATTCCGGAGGCAGAATTAAGTGTGGAGAATATCATCCCGAATGCCTTTAACCCTAAAGTAGCTGAGGTTGTTGCGGATAGTGTTCGCAATGCGACTAAATAATAATTTTAACATTAAAAACCAATGGGTCTCATGAAGATTCATTGGTTTTTTTAGCCTTTTACTTCTTTATAAGCTATTATCAAACGTAGAGATAATTACATCAAGTAAGCGAGGTCAGAAGATGAAGCGAGTGACGATAGATAATGTAACCATTGGTCAAGGGAGACCTAAAATAATTGTACCGATTGTTGGTAAAACTCAGGCTGAGGTTATTCAAGCTGCAAAAGAGGCAAGTAAGTCATCAGGCGATTTAGTGGAATGGCGCATTGATTTTTATGAAGATGTGGAAAAGGCGGGTGCAGTGAGCGAACTTTCTAAAGTTGTCAAACAACTGGTGAATAAGTCGTTGTTAATTACCTTCCGTACTTTTGAAGAAGGTGGGGAACGCGAGCTATCTTATGAGCAATATGTTGCCCTTTATCAAGAAATTATTAATGAAGGACACGTTGATTTATTAGATATTGAGTTATTTATCCAGAAGAAAAGTTAGACGATCTTATTCAAGAGTGTCGCAGTCAAGGGATTTATGTGGTGCTAAGTAATCATGACTTTGAACGAACACCTCCAGAGGAAGAGATTATTCGTCGTCTTGAGTTGATGGAAAGTAAAGGGGCAGATATTTGCAAGATAGCTGTTATGCCACAAACGCCAGAAGATGTTTTAACGCTTTTAAAAGCCACTCATCGGCGTCAGCAATTTGCTAATGTTCCATTGATAACAATGTCTATGGGTAATTTAGGAATGGTTAGTCGCCTTGCTGGCGAAGCATTTGGCTCTGCAGCAACTTTCGGTTCTTTAGGAAAAGCATCTGCTCCCGGTCAAATGGCTGTTGAAGATTTAGCAGTCGCTTTAAAGAATTTGAGTTTATAAAAAGAAGGGAGCATGGATTGCTCCCCTTCTTTAATGCTTATTCAAATGGTAGTTTGTAATCTGTCCAGCCTAGTTCATCACGAATAGTAATCATTTCTTGTTGCACCCCTTCATTTAGAGGGAGGCCGGTATCTTTGCGTTCTAACCACACGAGGTGTTCTTTTTCACCGGCAGTATAAATGCGTTCTTCGCCTGGCGCCACTTCTGAATTTCTTAAAGCTCTTAAGATATCTCCAGCTGTCTTCTTGAAGCTGTCTAAACCAACGAAAGCTTCGGTATCAATAGCAATAAAGAAATGTCCTAGATGGAACTTCTGTTTCTCGCCATTTTTCCCAATGCCTGATAACATATGTAAGAAGTTACCTTGTTGTAGGGCAGCTGATAATACTTCTACAAAAGTTGCATAACCATAACCTTTATATCCAGCGAGTTCTTCACCGATACCCCCAAGTGGTGCTAGCGCTGCTTGACCATTAACTAACGCTTCTAGAATTTCAGGCGAGTCAGTCATTGCTTTTCCGTCACGACCAATCACCATTCCTGCAGGTGTATCTTGACCAATACGTGCGTAATATTCAATCTTTCCACGTTGACTAATTGAAGTCGCACAATCTAATGAAAATGGAAAATCCTCATCGGTTGGGAAACCGAGTGTGAGTGGGTTAGTTCCTAACATATTTTCTACACCGAAAGTAGGCGCAATCGAAGGGCGCGCATTTGTTCCGGTCATGCCGATACAACCTGCTTTTGCGGCCATATCTGTGTAATAACCCGCAATTCCGTAGTGAGTTGAGTTTCGAACCGCAACCATACCCATTCCAAACTCTTTCGCTTTATCAATCGCCATCTGCATGGCTTTATACCCAATCACTTGTCCCATCCCATCATGTCCGTCCACAACCGCTGTTGTTGGAGTTTCACGAACAACTTCAAAATTCGTCTCCGGATGTTGAATTCCTGCCTTAATTCGATCAAGATAAATTGGCTTAAATCGATTTACCCCATGAGATTCAATCCCTTTGCGGTCAGACGCAAGCAGCACATCAGTACAAATATCCGCATCTTCTTCTGGAATCCCATAAGCCATAAAGACATCTTTGACAAACTTTGTTACCCAATCCCATTCAACAGTAAAAGTTTGACCCATTTTCTATTCCTCCTAGTAATTTTAACTGGCTTTGTAAGCGTTTCCTGGCACTTTAAAATTAGCATATTCAGGTTTAAATAACAAGGAATTTATAAAAAATATTTATAAAAGGTGCAAAAAAATTATAAATGTAGAAACAGAGGATACGCCAGCTCCCTCACCTGAGCTAGCGAATGCAAGAGAACTTCGCCAGCTCGCCCACCTGAGCTAGCGAATCCAAGACAACTTCGCCAGTTCGCGCATCTGAGCTAGCGAATCCAGGCCAACTCCACCAGCTCGTCCACCCGAGCTGGTGAATCACCGCAGCTTCCCGACCCAACCCCCGAAAAGCACAACAAAAGCGACAAAGTATCAAGATAATAAGATACTTTGTCGCTTATATTTTTTATGAGAAGATGAGCTACATTAAAGTGACATTTAAAAGGATGAGGTGTGTCGAATATATTCATAAATGCGGACTTGCGAATTGCTTTCTTGCATTTTCACTCTGAAGATAAAGTAATGATTTTTATTATCTTTTGCTTTCATTGCGGGGAGCTTAAAGTAATTGGTTTGTGACTCATTCATAGTAAAAAGAATGTCATCGACCATAAATGTTAAAGGGACGACCAAATTTGAATAAGCATTAAAATCTTGTTCAAATCGCATAAAATTCTCACTAAAATAATCGAATTGAACACTACTATTCTGTATGTTTCTAGAATCCATCGTCCAATTCCTCCTCTAATTTGATTGATATGATGTGTTTAATAGATATAAAGTAGTGGGCATTCTCACTTTGTATACCAACTTGATCTGCTTGTACGGAATCGATTTTCCCGCGTATTTCTTTAGACTTTTCGTCCTGTATGATTTGAAAAATACCAGATAGCTTTTGCAAGTATAATTGGTTGAGTAAGAGAAGTTTCTCTCCTAAAGGGAGCGATTGGCTAAAATCAATCGTCTCGGCTTCAGTTGTGAGCGCGGTGGTGTGTTCTGATAGGAAAAAGCCCATCCATTTAGCCATCTTCCGGTCTTGGTAATTCCGAGCAGAACGGTAAGGAAGATAGCTTCGATCAACTGTCATGCTAACCCATCCAAGCCACCAGCGCCACCTGCCGCATGGCCACCGATAAGTTGACTACGCGCTTTACTTCTGGAGTTTTCTTTAAGTACAGTTGCACGTTGCACGGACAAGAAGCCAAATCGTTCACGAACATCATCAATTGTTTTTTCAAGGGTTTCTTCTTTCTCAACTTGTTCAAAATTATCAAATAAAGATATAAAAGCATATTTCTCATCAACAAAATTATTATAGCGAACAGCGATATTTCGAACGGCACCGCCATTATATTTTGAACGAAAAAGACTGATGACATGACCGATGAGCACTTTTGTATTTTGAGTGGGGTCGACTTTTCTTTGAACATGAATGGATGAT
The DNA here is from genome assembly GCF_045528645.1 of Ruoffia sp. FAM 20857. Lineage (NCBI taxonomy): Bacteria > Bacillati > Bacillota > Bacilli > Lactobacillales > Aerococcaceae > Ruoffia > Ruoffia sp. FAM 20857. The sequence continues at coordinate 52,002 of NZ_JBGQRB010000002.1, read as the reverse complement.
CGTTCAGCAGTGTGAGAGAAGCCAATAGATATTGCCACACTGGTTGTCTTTTTATGAGCTTTACGCAAACGGATAGCTACTTGCTCAGCCATTTCGCTTAAGACGAGTTCGATGTCGGATTGCTTATAGTAATCCTTGTGCAGAACTTGCGAGTTACCTAAACCTGTGGATTTGGCTTTATAAGGGTAACGCACATCACTTTCATCCACTCCATTAGCATGAAACCAGAGTTGCAGACCAATAACGCCAAACTCTTGTTTGAGTAGTTCAGGGTTACTGTTAGCTAAATCTCTAATAGAGTAAATTTTCATTCGTTCAAGACGAATGGCTGTTCGCCGTCCGATTCCCCAAAAGTCAGTGAGTTTTTTAATGTTCCAGACTTTCGTTTCAACATCTTCATAAGACCAATTAGCACGCATGTTTGGTGTATATTTTGCTTCATTATCTAGTGCTAATTTAGCAAGAAGTGGGTTCGCATTACTCATACCGACTGTTGAAAAAACACCGGTTGCTTTCCAGATTTCTCGTTGAATCTGTTCAGAAATCCCATCGAGTTTAGCACGGCGAGAGATATTTTTTTGCTTAGTAAAATAATCTAGCGAACGTGTTAGATCAATGAAACTTTCATCAATAGAGTAGGGCAGAATTTCCTCCTTAGGGGCATAATTTTGAAGAATGTCATGAATAATCATATTTTTCTCAATATATAAGCTCATTCTTGGAGGAACGATGAGTGTTTTTCGTGCCCAACTCTCAATAAAGCGAACATATTCTCGATTTGTGGGTAAATTTTGACGTTTGGCAACATAGTAATTGAATCGCCGAGTCTGAATATTAAAGGGTAAATCATAGCTTCTCCCCACATTCTCCTTACCGAAAACTTTCTTAAACGTTGGTGAAGAGGCGAGAATCAAACCGTTTGCATTATCGGCTCGACTCATCACACATAAAGAAGTATAGAGGGGGTGGAGGCCACGTTCCACGCACTCAACGCTGGCATAAAAGGATTTCATATCAATGAAAGCTATGTCAGATTTAGGCTCTTTATCATACTGAATGTTTCCCATTATAATCCTCCTTTTGATAAAACCTTGAGTCCATTATACGAACAAACGTTCGTATAAGCAAGTGGAATATTTTAAAAACTGTGACTTGACGAGAGGTAAGAAGTGTATATACTGATATGGAGATTAAGATTATAAGGAAGGGGTTATTCAATGGAATATGTTGCATTTGACTTTGAAACAGCCAACGGTCAGCGCTGGTCAGCTTGTTCACTTGGGGCAGTAAAAGTTGTCGACGGAATTATGGTTAAGCATTTTTACGAATTAATTGATCCACTGACTTCTTTTGCACCGAACAATATTCGTATTCACGGAATAACACCCGAACAAGTTCAAGGAAAACCAGCATATGATGAAGTGATTGGGCGATTTCAAGAATTTGTAGGAGAAGCACCAGTTGTGAGTCATACTCAATTTGACCGAGGTGTGATTCGATCAGCCAATGAAAAATTCAGTCTCCCAGAGTTAGGTATGAATTATTTTGACTCTTGTCAGCTGGCCCGTAATTTATGGCGCGGAAAGCTCTCAAGTTTTAGTTTGAAATCATTATGCCAGCAAATAAAATTTGAATTTAATCATCATAATGCTCTAGAAGATGCGCGAGCCGCTGCTTATGTCATCCACGCTTTAACGATGTACTCGAAGACGCAGACTGTTGAGGATTTGTTGAAAGTAGGAAATGTGAAGCAGTTTTATAGATTGTAGAAACGAAAACCCAACCTCCCGCCATCCATACCCGGCTGGCCATTTTTTTCCGAATTCACCCTAAAAATATCTGATGATTTATGATATGTTTATTATAGCGAAAAGAGAGCGTGACTCTCTTTTTTTATTGGGCGGATGATAAAATTTGGTCCTTTAGCCCTATGAAGTTTAGCTATAAATATAATACTGTAAAGTTAATAAAAGACGATTTGTTTCAATCAGAGAGGGTAGGTTTTATGGATATGGCACCACTGTCAAAAGATATTATGTTTTTCAAAAGAAATAAGCAAGTGTTAAAGTGGGGAGCCATTGTCGGAGCGGTGATTACGTTCATCATATTTGCCTATTTTTTCAAAATTGATTTATTTAATCATCCAGAAATTCTTCAAGAAAGACTCGAGAGAACTGGGGCATTCGCACCAATTGTCTTTTTCCTTCTATCTATCATCAATACCGTGTATCCAATCGTTCCCGGCGGGCTCGGGAGTGTGATTGCTTATGCCGCATTTGGGCCACTACTGGGCTTTATTTTGGCGTTTTCAGCGAATTTTCTCGGGTCATTGATATTATTTTGGTTGGCGAAACGCTTCGGGCAGCCAATTTTATATGCTTTTTTAGATGAAAAATTAGTTGAAAAAGGTTTGAGTTATTTAGATAGAGGTTATTACATTGAGTGGATACTTGCGGTGGTGCTTGTAGTACCAGGATTGCCGGATGAGTTATTCATCATGATCAGTGGCTTAAGTGATTTGACTTACAAGCGAATGGTCATCATCCAATTGATATTTAAACCGGTCACGATGTTTTTATTTATGGCCGGGGTGCACAATTTCTTAGGTTTACTCTCAAATTTATTCTCATAAAAGAAGCCAGGCGAGTGCCTGGCTTTTTATGTACGTGAAATTATTTGATGTACAGCGTCAAATTGTTCAATTGAAAAACGTAAACTGATAATCTCCTTTTCAAAAGACAAATCAACAGTAAAATAATCATCCTCTTTTTCAATCTGACTCCCGATAACGTCGGTTAAAGCTTTACTTTTAGGAATCAAACCGGCGATGCCTCTTTTATTAGACTTATAATAGATAAAATCTTTTGAAAGGCCTGACGTAAAAGGAATCGCAACAAAATTAATAGCGATTAAAATAAGTAAGCCGTATTGAATAAAAGTCTCACCAAATTCGAATCCAACCTCTAGAAATACAATCGCAATAATCACAGGCGTTGCATAAAATAATCGCTGATGATTCTCGCGAATTTGTATCTGGCGAAAAGCATTGAATTGATGAAAAAGGGTGTAGCCCAAGAGGGCGATTAAAATTAAAATAATGATCGTTAACATGGAAAAGCAAACAACTCCTTTGTTTAGATATTATAACAGAAAATATATAGAAGCTGAGCAAGGTTAAGAAAAATGATCAGGCAAACTAATTTCAATCCCAAGAACACCATAGTGCGCTTGTTGCTCTAATGAATAATGAGCTTCCATATCTTCTGGAGAAGCAGCCTCCACATTATTAGAAGTATAGCCACATTTTAGTAAAGGAAGAGCCTGATATAGTTCCACGAAAGAAGGGAACGGATGTAAAGCAATTACATCCTCCTGAATTGTTTGTGTTAAATCATTTAAGTGCTCAAATACAACTTGAGCACCAACTTGAACTTAGCGACGCTTTTCATCATTTAGACGGAGTTCAATCGTTTTTTGTCCCTGTTTAATCATATCAAAAGGTTCTGAGTTTAATTTCATCTTATATATGGTCATGATTATTCATCTCACTGTATTTAGAATGGATATCAAAGCCGTGGTCTAAAGGCCCAGACCCTTTACCTAAATCAAGTCCTGCTCTTAATGCATCCGTTAAATAGGCTTTTGAGCGTTCAATAGAAGTAATTAAATCAAAATCTTTCGCTAAGTTAGAGGCGATAGCACTTGCTAGAGTACAACCTGTTCCATGGGCATTTGGATTATCCACGCGTTCGCTCTCGAACCAATGAACCTTTCCTTCATGATATAGAACATCATTGGCATCCGTTTGACGGTGTCCACCTTTACAAAGGACAGCACAATGATAAGTATCGCCAATATGTTTTGCAGCTGCGACCATGTCGTCATGGGTTTTAATTTTAAGGCCAGATAATGCTTCAGCTTCCGCGATATTTGGTGTGAGAACAGTCGCGATAGGGAGTAATTCTTGTTTCAACGTCTCGGTAGCGTCGGATTCCATCAAAGTAGAACCACTGGTTGCCACCATGACAGGATCTACTACGACTAAAGGCACGTCGTACTCATTTAATTTATCCGCAATGACTTTAATTAACGGCGCACTTGAGACCATTCCAATTTTAACCGCATCGGGGTAAATATCTGTGAACACAGCATCAAGCTGGGCAGCTAAAAATTCGGGCGTTGATTCTAAGACATCAGTGACACCTAAAGTATTTTGAGCAGTTAAAGCAGTAATCGCACTCATGCCATAAACCCCATGACTAATCATCGTCTTTAAGTCTGCTTGAATGCCAGCGCCTCCACTCGAATCGCTTCCGGCAATGGTTAATACAGTTTTCATACATGTTACCTCCTTAAAGTAAGTTTGAAACTGCTTCTTTTAAATTGTGTGCCGCTTCTTGAATATCATCTTGAGCAAAAATCGCACTGATGGCGACAATACCTGCAATATCAGTATCTTGTAACTGAGAAACATTCGATAATGTAACGCCACCAATAGCAACAACGGGAATGTTTACTGATTGACAAATGGCTTTAAGTGTTTCAATTGAAACGGGCTCAGTATCAGTCTTTGTTTGAGTGGGAAACATAGCTCCAACGCCGATGTAATCAGCACCATGCTCTTGAGCGGCTAAAGCATGTTCAACCGTTCGGCAAGATACACCGAGTAACTTATTTGGGCCTAATTTTTCGCGGACTTGACTGGCTTGCATATCGTTTTGACCTACGTGAACGCCATCAGCATCAGCTTCAAGGGCAATATCCACGCGATCATTGATAATTAATGGGACATTGTAAGACTGACATAAAGGTTTTAATCGTTTAGCTTGTTCAAGAAACTCTGCTTCAGAAAGAGTCTTTTCTCGAAGCTGTAAAATCGTTGCGCCCCCCTCGAGAGCTTCTTTGACATGGTCTTCTAAGGTAGCACCATTTAACCAAGTTCGGTCTGTAATGGCATATAAGGTGAGTTGTTCAGGTTTAATTGACATGTTTACGGCCTCCTGATTCGTGAATCGTCACGGTATGTTGAATTTTGGTAATTTGTTCAATTTGACTAGCATAATCGAAGAGTTGTCTGTGTGCTTGACCCAAACCTGCGGAACTTTCTTTAACCAGTTTACCTATGACTTTCCAACTATAGGAAGCGCTAAGCGCAGCTGTTAGCGGGTCAGTCACATCGGATAGAGCGCCACATAGGACAGAAAGCATATCACCTGTTCCGGTAACTTTGGTGAGAATTGAGCTACCTCCTTCGATTAAGTAAGAGTGAGTACCGTTGGTAACAAAGTCATCTTTTCCAGTCATCAAGACAACACAATCCAACTGTTGGGCTAAGACGACGGCATCTGATTGTCCATCATCAGAATGGGATTGAGCGAAACTATCAACGCCTCGTGCTTGGCTTTTAGACCCTAACAAACTTTGGACTTCTCCAACATTGGCTCTAATAATGGTTGGTTGAACTTCTTTTAAAAGTTGTGTGACTTTTTCTTTTCGATAAAGGCTCGCCCCAATGCCGACGGGATCGACAATCACAGGATGGGCATATTTATTTGCATATACGCCGGCTTTGGTACAAGTAGCGTATTTTGAATCATTGGGTGTGCCTAAGTTTAAAACTGTTGCTTGACTAATTCGGGTAATATCTTCCATCTCTTGGATGGCGCTCGCCATGATTGGGCTTGCCCCCACAGCAAGGAGTAAGTTAGCACAGTCATTGGCACTAACTAGATTACTAATCGTATGCACAAGTGGATGGGCTTCTCGAACTTTTCCCCATAAATGATTAATCTCTATCATTTGATCGGTCACTTCTTTCTAGCCAGGTGAGGCGATTATTTCGTTTAAGTATGTTAATAATTCCAACGGCAATGATTGTTCCAGTAATCGTGGAAATAAGAAAAGGAATTACGTAAGCGTAAAAGGCTAGCGTTCCAACACTTTCTCCTAAAAATAAAATCGCGAGTGGCCATGCGACAAGCCCACCTAGAATTCCGGTTCCAACTATTTCACCCAGGCTAGTGAGAAAAAGATTCTTTGTTTTGCTAAAGATGATGCCACATAAAAAGGCACCAATCATGCTTCCGGGAAAGGCCATAATCGTACCTAAACCGAATAAATTTCGTAATAGACTAGCAATAAAAGCGACAGCAACGCCATAACTAGGTCCTAAAAGCACTGCGCAAATCATATTAATAATATGTTGAATCGGTGACGCTCGCGAGCCTAGAATTGGGAAAGAAATTAAGCTTCCAATGACGGCTAGTCCAGATAGGATACCAGCTAAGACAAGTTTTTGTGTTTTTAATGTTTTCAAATTCTCACTCCTCTAAATTTATTTAAATAGACAAAAAGGCAGAGATATCCAGTATAGGTCATCTCCGCCAATCGCTTTTAAGGCAAATTATGATCCCTACACTGCAAGCAGCCAGGTTCAGCGGGTCGAATATTACATTCCTCTCAGCTCTACTTTCAAAAGCTCCCCGTATTTTTAATGTTGTAATCTATGGAGTATTGTACAACAGTGTAAGGTTGGTTGCAAACGTATGCAAACAAAAAGCTATTAGAATAGGGTCAATTGTTACAATCAAATGTACACGCAAATGTTATGTTACAGACAAAATACAGTTCATTTAAATGGCTGAAATGTCATTGGCTTCCAGAATTGACTATGCTAAAGTAGTTCATGTCAAAAAAATAAATTAAAAAAAGGTGAACTTATATATGAACTTTAAAAAGAAATTATGGCTTGGATCATCAATCTTAGCATTGATGTCACATGGCCCAATCGCAATGGCGATTGATTCAGATATTACATGGCAAGCTCGCCAGTTAGAAGAAGTGCTTGAAGAAATCGTTGTGACTGAAGAAAATGAATTATCTTATACAGTAAAATACGGAGATACATTGAGTGTCATTTCTGAAGCGATGAATATTGAATCACGTTATTTAGCAGAAATTAATAATATTGAAGATGTTGACTTAATCTTCCCTGAGACAGTTTTAACAGCTCAATATGATGCGAATGACCGCGCAAGCAACTTAACAGTTGATGCACCAAATGGAGATACTTTAGAAGTAAGTATTCCAGTCAACTTATCAGATATTCCAGAAGTAGAAGAAGTTGCTCCAGAAGCAATGCCTGAAGCTGAAACAGAAACAGAAGTTGTTGAAGAAGTTATTGTTCCTGAAGAAACAGTTTCAGAAACAGAAACGGAATCATCAGCAGGTGGTGCTGCACCATCAAATACAATTATTGAAGAAGTTCCAGCATGGGTAGAAGAAGAGCCAGCGGTAGAAGCGCTGGTTGAAGAAGCACCTGTTGAAACAGAAGTTGTTGAAGAAGCTCCAGTTGTCGAAGCGGCCGCTTATACAGAAGCACCAGCGACAGAAGTTCCAGCTGAAACGGCACCTGTTTACGAAGAACCTGTTTACGAAGAACCTGTTTACGGAGAAGTACCAGTAGAAGAAGTACCAGTAGAAGAAGCTCCAATTGAGGAAACGCCTATCGAAGCGGCTCCTGTAGAGGAAGTCCCAGTTGAGGCACCTGTTTATGAAGAGCCAACTTACGAAACTGATTTAACTGTTGACGAAAACAGTCAAGCTTGGGAACCAGTAGAAGAAGAAACACCAGTAGTTGACGAACCAGTATACGAAGAACCTGAAGAACCAGTCTATGAAGAGCCTGTTTACGAGGAGCCTGTTTATGAAGAACCAGCAACAGACCCGGCAGCTAACCCTGAAAACGCTGGCTTACAACCACATGTAGCAACTTATAAAGAAGAAGTTGCAGCAATCTATGGTACTGATTCATTCAGCCTTTACCGTCCAGGTGACGCACAAGATCACGGTGCAGGATTAGCCGTTGACTTTATGGTACCTGTTGGATCTCAAGTGGGAGATGACATTGCTAATTACTCAATCAATAGTATGGCAGAAAATGATATCTCATACGTTATTTGGGAACAACAAATTTATGGAGATTGGAACCAACAATGGACAGCGATGGAAGACCGTGGAAGTATCACTGCCAACCATTATGACCATGTTCACGTTTCATTCAACCCAGCATACTAAGAATAAACTAAAGCTAGAGTGATATATTCACTTTAGCTTTTTGTTGTCTAAAATCATTTAATTCACATTTTATTCTGTTTAAGCTAATATGATAACTACAAAGATGATTGAAGGAGAATTATATGAAGATAAATGAAAATCAATCAAAAGGGCAAATATTAAAGCAATTATTCTTATCAACCTTAATGTTAAGTGGCTTTACCTTTGGGGGTGGCTATGTCATTATCACTCTAATGAAAAAAAGGTTTGTAGATGATTATGGCTGGATCGATGAAGATGAGATGTTAGATTTAGTCGCGATTGCACAATCAGCTCCAGGTGCGATTGCCGTGAATGGAGCCATCGTTGTTGGTTATAAATTAGCTGGGATGCTTGGAGTATTAACCGCTGTAATCGCAACGATCATTCCTCCATTCGCGATTATATCTCTCATTGCATTATTTTATGATGCTTTCCGGGAAAATACTTTCATCGCTTTAATGCTTGAGGGGATGCAAGCGGGTGTTGGTGCCGTAATCACAGCTGTGGTGATTGGAATGGGGCAACAAGTGACCAACGCAAAAAGTCCACTCCTTATTGCAACGATGTTTATCGCCTTTATTGCTAATTATATTTTCAATGTCAATGTGATGTTAATTATTCTAGTGGCAGCTAGTATTGGATTAATTCAATTTTTCTTTAACCGCAATAAAGGAGGTATGACTCAATGATTTATTGGCAATTATTTGTCAGCTTTTTAAAAGTGGGTGCTTTCAGTTTTGGAGGAGGATACGCGGCTTTACCTTTAATTCAAGCAGAAATTGTTGACTCACATCAATGGCTGACTTTACAAGAATTCACAGATTTAATTACCATTTCTCAGATGACGCCGGGACCGATTGCGATTAACTCAGCTACCTTTGTGGGAACTCAAATTGCGGGTGTCTTTGGGGCAGTTGCTGCGACACTTGGTTCAGTTTTTCCCTCAGTTATATTGGTGACGATTTTGGCTTTTTTATATATGAAATACCGTCAGATGGATGTTTTACAATATGTGCTTAGAGCACTTCGTCCCGCAGTCGTCGCTATGATTGCAACGGCAGGTGTTTCAATTTTAGTGACATCTTTTTGGGGAACTGAAGTGATGGGCATTGAGACGATTAAGATCACAGCGGTTATCATCTTCGGAATCTGTCTTTTCTTACTTATGAAATGGAGAGTAGATCCAGTAAAAGTCATGTTACTTGCAGGTGTATTAAATGTGATTGCGTCAGTTATCATTGGAGCATTTTAGTTGGCAAAGACTAATTTTGAAAAAAAAAGTAATTATTCTTTTCTATAGAGTGGTTATTCAAGGAAATTTTGATACAATAATAAAGTAAGCATTATCATTCTAGAGAATTATTTAGTGAGTGAAATATATCAGTTAAAGATGGAGGAGTAATGATGACGACGAAAGATAAAATTATCGCAATTGACTTAGGGGGTACATCAGCAAAATTAGCTATTGTATCGACAAATGGAGAAATACTCCAAAAATGGTCGGTAAATACAGTGGTTTTAAATGGTGGGAAGGCAATTGTTCCGAATCTGATTGAATCAATACAAGAAAGAATGGATTTATATCAATTAACAACAGAAGACTTTTTAGGTATTGGTATGGGAAGTCCTGGAACGGTTAATCATATCGATTTAACAGTAACAGGCGCGTATAATTTAAACTGGGTGGAGACTCAAAATGTCGGAGAACAATTTATCGAAGCCTTTAAATTACCATTCTACTTGGATAATGATGCTAATATTGCTGCTTTAGGTGAACAACGTCATGGATCAGGAGATAATGCTTCCGATGTTGTGATGGTAACTTTAGGAACAGGTGTAGGTGGCGGTATTATTGTTGATAGTCAAATCGTTCACGGAAATTCAGGAGCAGCAGGTGAAATTGGCCACATGACGATTGATAAAGATAGTGGTATTGCTTGTACTTGTGGAAAAATTGGCTGTTTAGAAGCATTAGCTTCAGCTACTGGTTTAATGAATCTAACACGAGAGTATTCTGAAGAATATAGTGGAGACTCTGGAATCAAACAACGTATCGATAATGGCGATGAACTGAGTGCCAAAGATATCTTTGAAGCCTCAGAACAACATGATGTGTTTGCTAAACATGTAATTGAACAGTTTGGTGAGTACCTCGGCTTAGGTTGTTCACATATTGTGAACATGTTAAACCCATCTAAAATTGTTTTAGGTGGAGGGGTAGCGCAAGCGGGAGAGTATCTACGTGAATTAGTCGCAAGACATTGCGATAACTATATCTTCCCAGCACTTAAAGGAAAGACTGAAATAGTTATTGCATCATTAGGTAATGATGCAGCAGTTTTAGGAGCAGCTGAGTTAGTGAATGATGGTAAATTAGTCGGATAAAATTGCATAACAAAAAATAAGCCCTGATTTCCTTGGAAGTCAGGGCTTATTTTACAGAATAATGAATATAAGTGCCTGTATAAAGTGTTTAAACACTTTGTACAGGGGTTATTTCTTGCCAAAAAGTTTTTGCCACCAAGTCAAGCTCTTTTCAAACTCAATGTCTTCAACAAGTTTTAATTGCTGCTGTTGCTGTTGTAACTGTAACTGTTGAGATTGATTTAATAATTGCGTTAATTTATCAATTTGCTCATCTTTAGCTCTTAATTGATCATGATACACTTCTAATTGCTCTTGGTTTACTTCAATTTGATCGTCTAGATTATCAATCCACTCATATAGTAAATCCAACATTTCTTGACTCGTTTCTTTAGATAAAGAGTCTTGTTCTTCGTCTTCTTCTGTTTCTGGGTTAGTTTCGTCGGTTTGCTCAGACTGCTTAGAATTAGTTTGATCAGCCTGTTCAGTTTGTTCAGATTCATTCGATTCAACAGTTTCTGTATCAATATTTACTTCTTCAGCAGCTTTTTTTTCGACATCTTCAGCCGTAGGCGGATTCATCAAGTCGTGTATAGCTTGAGTAATTAATAACTGTGCACGTTCAGTTAAGTAATTAGTGCCATTTTGTTGAAGAATGAGACTATCATCTAGTTTCCGACTTTGGTAGGATACTTTACTTTTAGGAACACCCAACTTATCTGCTAATTGTTTGACAGTGATTAATTCACTCATGATTTTCTCTCCTTAGTGATATTCTTATATACTTAAGATTAAGCCATAAATCGTTTAAAGGCAATGGTAAAAAGTAAATTATTTGATTAAAATATTGAATTATTCAAGAGTAAAGGTGTTTAAAGTGGTAAAATAGGGTGGTTAATGATTATTCACTGTCACCGCAGGGTCTTTTCTGTCATTTTGATTAGAGTCTGCTATGATATGGATAATAATGATTTTGAAAGGTGGATAAATATGAGAATTTCAAAAGACAATGTAATTTATAGTATGGATAAAGAGAATCAAGCCGTTGGAACTATTAAAAGCGAAGACCAAGTGATATTCGAAACGAAGGATTGCTTCTCAGATACAATTAAAACAGAAGCAGATGTTATTAGTGAAATTGACTTTAATAAAGTAAACCCTGCAACGGGTCCGTTATACATTGAAGGAGCACAGCCAGGGGATGTACTAAAAGTAACGATTAATGCGATTAAGTTGAATGATTATGGTGTCGTTGTTTCAGCACCTGGACTAAATAAACTGTTCAGCAAGGGAATTGAGGAAGAACAAACAGTGATTTGTCCAATACATGAAGATAAAGGTACTTTTGAATTTCAAAGTGTTGAATTCCCACTAAATAAAATGATCGGTGTGATTGGAACAGCTAATGCTGATGAAGGCATTACAACAGGGACACCAGGACCTCATGGTGGGAATATGGATAATACGATGATTGCAGAAGGGTCAGTAGTGTATTTACCAGTTTATACAGAAGGAGCCTTACTTGCGATTGGTGATATGCATGCCTCTATGGGTGATGGTGAAGTTTGGGGTTGTGGCGTTGAAGCAGGCGGTGAAGCGCATGTCACTGTTGAAGTCATGAAGGATTACCCACATTCAGTTCCACTAGTTGAAACTGATGAAGCCTTTTACACATATGGTTATGGTAAAACTACTGATGAAGCCATTGTAATAGCAAATGACCATATGGTTGAATTCTTAATGAAAGAAGCGGGACTCACTTTTAACCAAGCTGGGATGTTAATGACGATTAAAGCAGACTTAACTACTTGTCAAACGGTTAATCCGGACGCATCTATGCGTGTTGGAATACTGAAGGAATTCGTAGAATTAGCTAAAAACTTTAAATAAAAGCAAACAAAAATGGTCTCCTGTTTGAAAAGGAGACCGTTTATTTTATTGAAACCAGAAGTCAGTAAAGTTGTCTTTAAATGTTCTATACGCAAAGTTTTCGCTCACATAATGATATGAACGAATTAAGTTGCCTTTTGAATCGTACTCGCTAAACACGTTAGCTTTACCACTGTTAATAGCATAGTTCCCATTTGATAAGGGATCAACGTTACTTACAATTGACGAATAAGGAACAGGGAATGATTGAATAAGTTCAAAGGTTCCTTCACTTTCATCGATTAAATATTTATACATATAAGAAAGCTCATCAGGGTTAGGCTCGAAGTTGCGACTATTGTGCTCTTCAATGTGACCCATATAATCAGGACGTGTTAAGTAACGCCAATAATTATTATTAAAGAATGTAACATAATATTCACCATCACTTTGAATTGACGTTCTAGAAAGATTCAATGAATGCTGGCCACCGTGAAGCGGGAATGTTCCTTTTTGTGATAATAGTAAATTGCTGTAGTCAGTTCCCGTCCAAACTGGTTCTGGACCAATGAGATAATCTACTTTTGGATCTGTATAAAGATTGCTAACTTTAATTATTGTTGAAGTTTCACGAGAACTTAACAGAACAGCGTCTTCGTCGACTTTTTCTATCGAATTAATGTGGATCCAATCTAAATCTGTGGCATCACCATCTTGATTATATGAAGGGGCCGTCACTTGCATATAGTCACCAAACACATCTTTTAAATCTAGTAACTCTTTGATCTGACCTGAATTCAAATCAAGCGATAAGATAATATCTTCTCGACGAATCGACTTTCTATCGTTTAAAGAGGCAAGTATCAACACTTCATCCTCTTGTCCTATAATGAAATCATGATGCATGTTATAGCCAGGCATATCATAGTACTGTGTAATTTGCCCCAAAGAATTCATGGCAATAAGTTGTGTACTCGTATTTGCCATAATAATATAATCCTCGTGGAATAATAAATTATCAAAGCGGTATGAATTTGTGTCAATTTCAGCTCTAAGAACGCCTTCATTATCAAAGAAATACGTAAAGCCATTAAATTGTGAAGTGCCTACTAAATAGAATAGTCCATCAGATAATTGTCTTGTGCTGTCCCCATCTTGAGTTGATAAGTAACTTGGATAGAAAGAAGATGTTTTAGGCATCTGAATGTTAAAAGATAATGTATCAATCACCTCGTTCGAATTATCCACCCATTCTAATTCAATATGATTCTCTTCACCAGGGACGAGTCCAATAATCTGTGATTCGAACGATTCAGAATCTTCACTCGCATTTTTTAAAGTTCTTTGGAAAATGTGGTCATTCTTATGACCTTCAGTTGTAATTGTATAATTAACTGTAGCGTCGTCATTATGATGATTAAAATTAATATATAGACCATTTGTGACTGTACCGTAAGGGTTTAAGATAAAAAGAGGATCCTCAAAAGAGAAATTATGCATCGATTTTAACTTTTGAACAGCAGCATCATACTGAGTTTGTATGTCTGGATCTGTATGATTAAAATTGCGTGCGATAAATTCTGAATCAGGTAAGACAAAATCATAAACTGTAGTCGTACTATCCTGATAAAGTCGAATGTCAATATTTTCGGTGTCATCATTGTTTTCAGCGAAAATAGTCGCAGGCGTCATGACAAAAATAAAAAATGTAAAAAGTATCAGCATCCGTGGAAGAGAGTCATTATAAAGAGTTTTAAGTCGCATAGAAACCTCCTATTTATTATAAATGGCAACAAACTTACTAGTTAACTCTATGTTACCATGTGAGAAAAAATATTGAAAATACAAAATATAATTTTTCGTTAAGTACAAAAAATATATCGTACAATTATTGGTATGAAAGGATATATACTTTTAAATTTGACCTGGAGTATGGGATAATAAAGAAAAAGCAAAGGAGCCGTATAATATGACTAAAGAGGCCTTAATAATTGTAGATATGAGTTATGATTTTGTTGCTGATGACGGAGGATTGACTGTAGGGAAGCCAGGTCAAGAAATTGTACCTTATATCAGAAACTTAGCGGATGATTTTTTAAGCGCTAACAAACAAGTTGTAGTTGCGATGGATGCTCACGAACCAAATGATCCTCACTTTGACCTGTGGCCAGTGCATAATGTGGTAAATACACCGGGACAGGAATTGTATGGAGAGTTAAAAGATTGGTTCCAGGCGAATCAAGAACATAAGAATGTTCATTACTTTCCTAAACAAAATTATAATTCATTTTTTGAAACGGAATTAGCAGAAACCTTGCGTAATTTAGATGTTGATACGGTACATGTAGTCGGAGTTACGACTGATATTTGTGTATTCCAAACAATTGGAGGAGCAGATGCTGAAGGCTTTAAAACACTGACACATCGCCGCGGTGTAGCAACATTCACTGATTTAGGCGAAGTGATGCTAGAGCATATGACACGTTGCTTTCATACAGAAGTTATTGACTAGGGTAAGGAAGGGAGACATATACAATGCTTGAACGAGAAAGAATGGGAAATTTTTTACTGGAATTACGTCGGGACAAAGGATTGTCGACCACTGAAGTGGCAGAAGCAATTAATGTGAGTGAAGAAGATTTAGCCAAATGGGAAGATGGTAGTAAATTACCAGAGATGGACCAAGTTCAGCCAGTAGCAGATTTCTATGGCGTCACAGTCAATGAATTATTACGTGGCGAACGTTATTCACTCGATGAATCAGCACCTTCAGAACATGATGTCACTCAAAACGTCTTAGAGTATGCGAATAATAATATGAGTGAACAGTTTAAACACACTCGAAGGGAGTGGTTAATCGCGATTACCGGAGTCTTAGCATTTGTTATCGTGGCATGTTTAATCATTGATTTTCTTAGTGTTAGCACGATTACTTGGTCAGGTATTGCATCGGTTTCAATAGTTTTTGCTTGGGGAATTATACTTCCTTTATTCTTCCGTTTAACCACCCCAATCATGTCTAGTTTAATCGCTTTTAGTGTGTTGATTATTCCATATTTATTCTTATTAAACTTAGTGATCAGTGCGAATAATATACTGGTGAATGTAGCTATTCCAATTACTCTCGTCTCTCTAATCTATCTTTGGGCGTTATACTTTATTTATAAAAGAATGCATCTTTCTTCATGGCGTTTCTTAGCAGTTGCAGCCTTTGGTTTAGTACCGGTTGTGATTATAATTAATTTAGTCATCAGTATGCAGTTTAATATCCCATTATTTACCGTTTGGAATGTCTTAGGCGTGTTAATATTAATCGGTATAGGCGTTGGTTTAGTTTATTTTGAAAGAGAAAAAATGAAAAAAGAGTCTGACGAATCAATTGGAGACACCTCATCTGAGATTAAATAATTTTGAACTAAAAAAGGGCTGATGACAAAAAATGAAATGTCATCAACCCTATTTTTGTGTCTTCTAAAAGACGCAGATATTCGTTATATTTAAAGTACCATCCAAAAACATAAGGAGAATATCTACGCAGGAACCATATTACACGAAAAACTTTGAAATTTTAAGCCTCAACTATATGAAGGTTGCAGGGGACAAAGAAGAGCCTGCGAACATGATGTCCGCAGGCTCTTTTTCTAATGGTTATTTATATACAAGATTAACTACGTTTTCTACGGTAAAGTAGAAGTCCACCAACGGCTAGTAAACCGATAGCAACAACAGTAATAATCATTGTATTACTTTCACCAGTTGTTGGTAAGATGTCGTCATCTTGGTCTACAATGACGTTTCCATCGTCATCCGATTCATCATCTGACTCATCTGAACCATTTGATTCGTCGTCAGATTCATCATCGCTAGATTCGTCAGAACTTTCTGATCCGTCAGATTCGTCGCTAGATTCATCACTTGATTCGTCACTTGACTCATCAGAACTCTCAGAACCGCCACCACCATTTTCATCCGATTCGATCAATCTAAATGCACCGTATATTGCAGAACTACTACCTAGATTTTCGTCGTTTAATTCAATTGTATAAACGTCATCTTCATCAGTAGCGACTGCATATTGATCTGTCGTATCATTGATTTTAGAGACTGTACCTGCTGGTGTGTCTAAAGTGATTATATAAGTACCTTCAGGCAACTCTTCGTCTGTTAACCATTGTAAGTATTCATTATATGAACCAGTAAACTCGTCACCATCATTATTTGTTACAGTAACTCCCACTTCATCAGTACGACGATCGTCTAATCCACGAACTTCCACACCTAAAGTAAATGTATCAGGGTTTGGAACTGGTACTTCGACAAGGCTAACTGCACCGTATATTGCTGAGCTACTACCAAGATTTTCGTCGTTTAATTCAATTGTATAAACATCGTCTTCATCAGTAGCGACTGCATATTGATCTGTCGTATCATTGATTTCAGAGACTGTACCTACTGGTGTGTCTAAACTGATTATATAAGTACCTTCAGGCAATTCATCATCTGTTAACCACTGTAAGTATTCATTATACGACCCAGTAAACTCGTCACCATCATTATTTGTTACAGTCACTCCGACTTCGTCAGTCCGTTGATCGTTTAATCCACGCACTTCCACACCTAAAGTAAATGTATCAGGGTTTGGAACTGGTGCTTCGACAAGTCTAAATGCACCGTATACCGCAGAACTACTACCAAGATTTTCGTCGTTTAATTCAATTGTATAAACGTCATCTTCATCAGTAGCGACTGCATATTGGTTTGTCGTGTCATTAATTTCAGAGACAGTACCTTCTGGCGTGTCTAAAGTAATTGTATAATTACCTTCAGATAATTCTTCACTCGTTAACCATTGTAAGTACTCGTTATACTCACCTTCAAATACAACACCATCAGCATCCGTCACAGTAATTCCAGCTTCATCGGATCTAGTACCGTCTAATCCACGCACTTCCACACCTAATTGGTATGTTTCAGCTGGAGCTTCAACTAGATTAAATGCGCCATATACTGCAGAACTACTACCTAAATTATCTTCGTTTAATTCTATTGTATAAACATCATCTTCATCAGTAGCGACTGCATATTGGTTTGTCGTATCATTAATTTCAGAGACAGTACCTGCCGGCGTGTCTAAAGTGATTGTATAAGTACCTTCAGTTAATTCTTCACTCGTTAACCATTGTAAGTACTCGTTATACTCACCTTCAAATACAACACCATCAGCATCCGTCACAGTAATTCCTGCTTCATCGGATCTAGTACCGTCTAATCCACGCACTTCCACACCTAATTGGTATGTTTCAGCCGGAGCTTCGACTAAGTTAAACGCGCCGTAAATGGCTGAGCTACTACCTAAGTTCTCTTCGTTTAAAATGATATTATAAACATTAGTCTCATCAGCAGGGATTGCAAATTGATTCGTAGTATCATTGATAGTTGAAACAGTACCTTCTGGAGTATCTAAAGTGATTGTATACTGACCAGCAAGTAATCCTTCAGTTGTTAGCCATTGTAGATACTCATTATAAACACCTTCAAATGTAACGCCATCAACATCAGCAACAGTAATTCCTACTTCATCAGTTCTAGTACCATCTAATCCACGCACTTCTACACCTAATTGGTATATTTCAGCCGGAGCTTCGACTAAGTTAAACGCGCCGTAAATGGCTGAGCTACTACTTAAGTTCTCTTCGTTTAAAATGATATTATAAACATTAGTCTCATCAGCAGGGATTGCAAATTGATTCGTAGTATCATTGATAGTTGAAACAGTATCTTCTGGAGTATCTAAAGTGATTGTATACTGACCAGCAAGTAATCCTTCAGTTGTTAGCCATTGTAGATACTCATTATAAGCACCTTCAAATGTAACGCCATCAACATCAGCAACAGTAATTCCTACTTCATCGGTTCTAGTACCGTCTAATCCACGCACTTCCACACCTAATTGGTATGTTTCAGCCGGAGCTTCGACTAAATTAAATGCAGCATAAATGGCTGAGCTACTACCTAAATTATCTTCACTTAAGAAAAGTGAATAAACATTCGGGGTATCCGTCTCCATCGCATATTGATCAGTGCTTAAGTTAAGTTCAGTTGAGAAACCTTCCGGTGGTGTCAATGTAATAAAGTACTCACCTTCAGGTAATTCATCATTAGTTAACCATTGTAGATATTCGTTGTAAGTTCCATCATAGTACATTTCATTGGCATCCCAAACGGTAATTCCAACATCGCTTGTACGTCTTCCATCTAATCCACGCACTTCAGCGCCTAATCGGAATGTTTGTTCAACAGGAGCGGTTTCAATTAATTCAAATGCGCCATATACAGAAGTTAAGTTTCCTAAAGTTTCTTCATTCAATTCAATTGTATAAAGATTTGGTGTTTCTGTTGGAACAGCTGATTGATTTGTAGTTGTACTAATTTGACTCATTGTTCCTTCTGGAGTTGTCAATTCAATGTAATACAACCCTTCAGGTAATTCATTCGTTGTTAACCATTGTGCATATTCATTATATCCACCTTCGTATACCGTACTATTTTCATCATATACAGTAATTCCAACATCGCTTGTACGAGTACCATCTAAACCACGGACTTCTGCTCCGACGCGGTAAGTTTCACTAACCGTTTCGTTAACGAGCTCGAATGCACCGTATACAGCGGATAAGCCATCTAGGTTTTCTTCATTTACATCGATTGAGTATACATTTGGTGTCTCTGTAGCTACAGCAAATTGTGGAGCCGTGTTATTAATTTGACTCGTTGTTCCTTCAGGGGGTGTCAATTCAATATAATATTGACCTTCTGGTAAAGAACTACCTGTTAACCATTGAGAGTTTTCATTGTAACCACCATCATAAATATCACCTTCTTCATCGGTTAAACTAATACCAACCTGTTCAGTACGAGTGCCTTCTATATTGCGGACTTCAACGCCAACGGGATAAGTTGCTTCTTGCTGTTGTTGAACTGACTCAGATTCAGGCGGAACACTTTCCGTTTGAGCTAGGGCTAAGGGGGTAACTTGAGTTGCGACCAAAAGACTTGTGAGGGCCATAGAAATTGCATAACGTAAGCGTTTACTTTTCATAAAGAACTCCTCCTTGTTTATAACTATATTATAACACTCATACAATTAAATATAAAACTTTGTAAAAAATCAGTCAATAAAACTACAATAAATCAATGAAAAATCATTAAATATTCAAAGATTAGAAAGTAAGAAAGTTTTGATAAATCCTTCGAAAGCACTTCAGTAGGACGGTAGCTGATATTCTGATACACTTGTCAAAGATATTATTAAAGGGAGTGTAAGTAAAATGAACTGGATCACATTAAACAATAATAAGCAGATTCCAATTATCGGAAGCGGTACAAACACATTTGGTAAAGTAAATAATGACTATTCAGCGGACATTAATTTTGATACAACTGAATTACAATCAGCAATTACTAATGGATACAGACATTTCGATACGGCTATTTCTTATCGCAATGAAGCAGTAATTGGAAAAGCTATCACAGAATCAGATGTTCCTCGTGAAGAATTTTTTATAACTTCAAAATTACCTGGTAAACCAGAGTATACGAAAGATGAAGCAACAATTGATGAAGCTGTGAAATACTCTTTAGAGGCATTCCAAACAGATTATATTGATTTATATTTAATTCACCATCCTTGGGATAATGATGAAGAAATGGTTGCGACTTGGAAAGTGTTAGAGAAACATGCGAAAGCTGGCATTTTAAAATCTATCGGAGTATCGAACTTCTCTAAAGATCAATTACAATTAATATTAGATAATGCAACGATTAAACCGACAGTTAACCAAATTAAATCTCATCCTGGAGAATGGAATCATGATGTGATTGAATTTGGACGCGAACATGAGTTATTCGCAGAAGCGTGGTCACCTTTATCTGGTGTAAGTGATGCTAATCGGGAACGACTAAATGCTATCGGTGAAAAATACGGAAAATCTTGGGCACAAGTTGTCTTGAATTTCCAAATTGACCGCGAAGTCATTGTCATTCCAAAATCACACAACTTTGATCGTCAAAAATCAAACTTAGAAGTGTTCGATTTTGAATTAACTGAAGAAGAGAAGCAAGAAATTTACAACCTATAACAGCAAGCCACTTCTATTGAAAGAGGGAAGTGGTGTTTTTATATATACTTAAGGAGATATGAGATGTTATTTAAAGAAGATGCAACTTACTATGCAAAATTAATAAAAAGTGGTGAAACAACGGCGACAGAATTAGTGGAAAAAGCCATTCAAAATATTGAAGAGTGGAACGATACATTGAATGCCGTTGTACACAAGCAATATGAATTTGCACGGAGTATAGCTAATCGATTTGATCACTACTTTGAACAGTTAGACACCGGAAGCTATGGAGATTTACCCCCATTCTTCGGTGTCCCCATCCTATTAAAAGATTTAGGACAAAATCAAACAGGACAAAAATCAACAAGCGGAGCCCGTTTAATGGAACAATTTGAAGCGACACAAACAGACAATTTTACCAAGAGTATTGAATCTGCTGGCTTTATTGTTGTCGGTAGGACGAATGTTCCAGAATTTGGTTTTAAGAATGTCAGTGATTCTGAGTGGACAGGTCATGTAAATTCACCTTTAGATTTAAAACGAAACCCTGGAGGATCTAGTGGTGGAGGGGCGGCAGCATTGAAAGCAGGAATTGTTCCCATCGTCACGGCGAGTGATGGAGGAGGCTCTATTCGAATTCCTGCATCTTTTAGTGGTTTAATCGGTTTAAAAACAAGTCGTGGACGCATACCGGTTGGACCAAGCGATTACCGAAGCTGGCAAGGGGCGTCCGTGAATTTTGCATTGACTAAATCAGTTCGAGATACATGGACATTACTAAAATGGATGCAGTCCGAACAGTTTGAAGCCCCTTTTATATTACCGCGAATACCACATGAGTTACTAGTAGATTTAGAGCAACCACTTCGTATTGCATATTCAATGAATACACCAATCGGAGAACCAATGACAAAGGAAGCACAAAGTTTAATGCAAGAAACAATTCGTATATTAGAATCATTAGGACATACATTAGTTGAAGCAGAGCCTGAAATCGATGGTGTTAAAGCAATGCAAACGTACTATAATGTAAATGGTGTTGAGACTGCTTCGATGCTTAAAAGGTTTGAACAGGTATTAAACAGACCAATGACACAAGATGACATGGAATTAATGAGTTGGGCAATTTATCAGTTAGGTTTAAATATTAGCGGAGTAGAGTATTCTGAAGTTTTATCTTATTGGGATGACATAACCGCTGTATCTGAAGCCTTCTTCAAGGAATATGATTTACTGTTAATGCCAGCAACAAACGGACCAGCACCTCTACATACAGCTTTTGCTAAGGGGGATAAACTGTTGAATGACTTAAGGAATATTGAACAGTTTGATGTTCAGCAGCAACAACATCTAGTTTGGGAAATGTTTGCAGAAAGTTTAGCATGGACACCGTTTACTCAGCAAATGAATCTAACCGGTCAACCTGCAATTAGTTTACCAGTGCATAAACTAGATAATGGGTTACCGTTAGGTGCTCAATTTTCAACACGAAAAGGTGGAGAGTACTTACTACTTCAACTGTCTAAGCAATTAGAAGATGCTGGATACTTAGATACTTCAATTGTAGATACTTTATAATAAAAAACTAGGGCGGTCATTCCAGACCATCCTAGTTTTTTGTGATTAATTAACTTCGACGATAAGAGGTTCTTTTGTCACGTGGTTTAAAACTTCACAACCATCTTCAGTAACAACGACTAAATCTTCAATTCGAACACCGAATTTACCTGGTAAATAAACACCAGGTTCAATTGAGAATACCTGTCCTACCTTAGTTAATTCATCATTGTATTGTGATACATCACCAGCTTCATGCGCTTCTTGACCGATGAAATGTCCTAAACGGTGTGTAAAGTATTCACCGTAACCAGCATCGTTAATCACTTTACGTGCTGCTAAATCTATACTACTTAACGGAACACCAGGTTTAACCGCAGCTATTCCCGCTAGATTTGCTTGGCGAACAATATCATATACTTCCATAGCTTCTTCACTTGGTTCACCATAGAATACTGTTCGAGTCATATCTGAAGCATAACCTTTATACATCCCGCCAATATCAAGAACGACTGGGTCTCCAACGTTTGGTAATGAATCGTCGGTTGTGTGATGAGGATCGGCACCGTTTGGTCCGTAACCAACAATAGGCTCAAATGAAAATCCCGAATGACCGGATTCTTTATAGTACCGAGCTAATTCTTCAGCGTATTCAGCTTCTGTTTTACCAGTAGTTAAAGAGTCGATTAATTTTTCCATGACTTGATCATTTAACAGAGAAGCTTCACGCATGATATCAATTTCTCCATCTGATTTAATTGCTCGGATATCGTCTAAGATATAAGAAGCATTGGTTGGTTGTAAGTCTTTCTTGATACCCATTAATTCAAGTAAGAAGTGACTTGGCCATACTTTATCGATACTCGTTACACCATCCGTTAAGATTTCAGCAATTTGTTCCATAATCGCTTCGCCATCTTGATAATAAATGACTGAATAATCATCATTTTCATCAGCACGTGGGAATAAGTTATTTAGCACTAAATAATGTTTACCAGCTGCGGTAGCGATGAAAGCTAATAACCGTTCACCTGGTTGTGTATAATAACCGATTAAATAGCGAATACTGTATGTATCTGTAATAATCATGTTACTAATGTCATGTTTATTCATTCCTTTTACAAGTTGTTTTAATTTTTCCAAAAAATCCCTCCACTTAAAGATTTGATTGCGTTACAATATATTATAGAGTATACAATGCATTTTAAGTAGATGAAAGAATCAACTCACCCCCAAAATATTTTAGGAGTACGTGTATGAAACTAACTATTGAAACGAAGCGGCGCATCATTCGCTTCACGACAGTCATTGGTGTTATTATTACAATTGTCGGTTCAATCTACATTAGCCAATCCGAATATTTCCAACCAGACGGCGGCTTTTCTGATTTATTGAGGAGATTAGGCTTTATGGCGCCGATTATCTTTATTTTAGTTCAAATTAGTCAAATAGTTTACCCGATTATTCCTTTAGGACTGACCAATGTTATTGGGGATTTACTTTTTGGGCATCTGTGGGGATTTCTGTTCAATACTATGGGAATGATTATTGGTTCGTCGATTAACTTTGTGATTGGCGCGCGTTTCGGTCACGCAGTAATACGGGCTTTTATTTCAGACGATGATTATATAAAGTATATGGGAATTATGAATCATGGCCATCGTTTTAAACGCCTACTTCGGATTGGCTTTCTCGCGCCAATCTTCCCAGATGATATCTTTTGTATGATTGCTGGGGTGTCCAATATGCGGTTTAAACAGTTTATTGGGATGGTCATTGCCTATCGACCTGTATCGGTTTTTATTTATACGTATTTCACATCGAATTTTATCCAAGTTGTTTTTGATTATTTTAGTTAATAGAAGGTGAAGAACATTAAAAATATTATTATTAAACCTGTGAGATTTTACCAAAAATTTATCTCACCCGGACTTCCATCAAGTTGCCGTTATTACCCAACTTGTTCCAGTTATATGATTGAAGCCGTTGAAAAGCATGGCGCGGTGAAGGGGACGACGATGGGCGTGGCTCGAATTTGTCGCTGTCACCCATTTGCAGAAGGTGGCATTGATCACGTTCCGGAACACTTTACATTGAAGCGTCAGTATTTTCGAAAATACGGCGACCCACCACATCCAGAAGATTAACCTACTAGCAACAAATGCTCGTAGGTTTTTTAATTATTCTAAAATAAAAAAATGAAAACAGTTATTTTCTTCTATCTATATATGGAACTAATTATAGAAAGGGAGAAAATGATGTTACAGAAAAATTTATAACTTAAGCAACAAGAAGAGTGCTATTACCAAGAAGGTTTAACTCAAAAAGAAATGGATCAGTTTCAAGTCAATATGGATGGATTAAAGGAATTGCCCGTGATCAACAAAATTTACCGTTAGCTAATATCTCGCCAATCGCTTTAAAAGAACGAATTCTGAATGAATTTTAAATTGAAAAGCCTTACCCACCTATACCTAAATCGATGAAAGATATCAACCAAATGAAACGAGGTATAAAATGTGCTAGATGTCACAGTTTTGATATAACGCAAACAATGTATAAAGTTATCTGTAAGCAATGTGGCCATCATGAAGCCAAAAAGAAATCGGTCGTTCGTACTTTATGTGAATATGGAATGATTCGTTACAAAGAACCGCTCACTGTGAGTGAATGTGAAGTGTTTCTTGATGACCAAGTGAGTAAAAAGTATATCGCACGCACACTTAGTAAGTATTTAGGGGAAATGTATAGCGGAAGGTACGTAACCTATGCAAATAAAAATAGTTCTTTTGAATATGTGTTCGGGAATGTTGAGTTTCCGTTTAAAAATTCTAAAACAAAGTAATTTTAATACTGGTAAATTGGCTAACGGGACGGGTCATTGTAAGACGTGCCCCGTTAGCCGTCTAATTTCCCATGTCACCGCATGACGAGTCCCGATAACCCAACTACCCCCACCAATCCAATCCAAACACCACAACTTCCCCATCTCAGAAAATCATTTTAAATTTTCTGCTTCAAAATATTAAGTATGAAAGTTTGATATGCTATAATATCAGAGAGTGATTAGAAAGAAGGTGACAAGGTGTTAGATTTTATGGATCAGTTTATGGCGAATCAGCCAATAATTCGAATACTTGATATTTTATTAGTCTGGTATTTAATTTATCGCTTATTAATGTATGCTCGTGGAACTCAGATGATGAACCTTTTAAAAGGGGTAGGAATCTTCCTTATTGCCAAAAGTGCGAGTTCACTTGCAGGACTTCAGACAGTGGATTGGCTATTAGGGCAGGTACTATCTTGGGGTGTTGTTGCGATGATTATTCTATTCCAACCGGAACTGAGACGCGCACTTGAAATATTAGGTCGTGACTTGTTTAAGAACCGTAAGAGTAAGAATAATCCAAGTGAGAAGTTAATAAATGATATCGAGAAATCAGTCCAATATATGTCTAAAAGGAAAATTGGTGCCTTGATTTCAATTGAAGGTCAAGATGGCTTGGGGGATTATATTTCAACCGGGATACCACTTGACGCAGAAATAACAAATCAATTGTTAATTAACATATTCATCCCCAATACACCTTTACATGACGGAGCAGTGATTATTAGAGATTATCAAATCGCAGCCGCTTCATGTTATCTTCCACTATCAGACAGTACGTTAATACCAAAAGAGTTAGGAACGAGGCATCGTGCTGCCATTGGTTTAAGTGAAGTTTCTGATGCAGTAACAGTCATCGTATCAGAAGAAACTGGAGATATTAGTGTAGTAAAAGGTGATAAGATGAACCGCGCACTTGACCGAAATGAATTTAGAAACATACTTGAAGAATACTTGTTTGTAGATGAAGAGGATTCGAAAGATATATTGCAAGTCATTCGTGACTTTCTTAATGACAGTTTACAAAGAGGTGATAAATAATGAATAGAGGACTATTTGAGAATAAATGGGCCGTGAGACTCTTTTCTCTGATTATTGCCATTTTCTTGTACATTTTTGTCGCATCAGAGAACAATGCTTTCGTCTTTCAAAGTGCAGCAAACCAACAGTTTGCTAGTATTAACGTAACCGAAACAATTGATAATGTCCCGGTGACCGTTGGAGAGATACCAGAAAATACGTTCATTAGTGGCTTACCAGAATCAGTTCAAGTACGATTAACTGGACCACGTAATGTCATTAACCAAGTATTAGAAAAAGAAATTACTGTCCAAACGGAAGATTTAACAGATATCCCGTCTGGAACGCAACAGATCCAGTTTATCGTTTCTGATTTACCGGATACTGTCGATTACCAAGTTACACCATCGAGAAGATATGTTAAAATATCACAGTTGGAAGAAATTACGGCTGAAATTGAATATGAAATAGATCCGAACGCCATTCAGGACGGCTTTAATGTGGAAAGTGTGTCATTAAATCCTCAAGAAATACAATTAACTGGTGACGTCGAAACGATTCAACAAATTGACCGAGTTTATATTACGATTACCAATCCACAACCAGCCAATAGAAGCTTCAGTGGATCATATGTTTTACAAATCGTGAATGCCAATGGTGAAGTACTAGATGTGAATTCAAATGTCTCGGAAATCGAAGCAAAAGTTGAAGTAGTACAACCTCAAAGTGAAGTAGGTATGCATATCATCCCTTTTGGGGAAGACCAAGCGATGTATACGTATGAATATACGATTACTACGCCTCAGAGCTTGGTAATTCAAGGGAGTCAACCGAATGTTGACACAGTTGGCGTAGTTGCTGATGTCAGTGGTTTAACAGAATCAACAACCATCATGGGTGAATTACAAGTGCCTGAAGGTATGACTGTGATAAATGGTGGCGATGTCCAAATCGAAGTACGCATCACACCAAT
This sequence comes from Ruoffia sp. FAM 20857, assembly GCF_045528645.1. NCBI lineage: Bacteria > Bacillati > Bacillota > Bacilli > Lactobacillales > Aerococcaceae > Ruoffia > Ruoffia sp. FAM 20857. The sequence goes on along the minus strand of NZ_JBGQRB010000002.1, from coordinate 25,115 downwards.
CGCTTCAAGTGAGAACGAGGAGCAAAGCTCTGAAGAAACCAATGAGACAAGCGAAGAAAATGAAGAAAATGAAGAAAATGAAGAAAATGAAGAAAATGAAGAAAGTAACGGACCCGAATCTGAGAATGGAGATGAAGGAAACACGACTGAAAGTAATGAGTCAGCCGTTGTAGAATCGCAAGATGTCGAGGACGAATCTGGAAATAACTAATAGGAAAAGTTAGGAGATTAATCAATAATGGGTAAATATTTTGGAACAGATGGTGTCAGAGGTGTAGCAAATAGTGAATTAACACCTGAATTAGCTTTTAAATTAGGTCGTTATGGAGGGTATGTGTTACTTCAACACTCTGACGTTGAACATCCACGCGTGCTAGTTGCGCGCGATACACGTATCTCTGGAGAATTATTAGAGTACGCTTTAACAGCAGGATTATTATCTGTCGGAATCGAAGTTATGCGCTTAGGTGTCATCTCAACACCAGCAGTGGCTTATTTAACAAAAACTCAAGGAGCAGCTGCCGGAGTCATGATCAGTGCTTCTCACAATCCAGCACAAGACAATGGAATTAAATTCTTCGGAAGTAACGGATTTAAACTATCTGATGATCAAGAAGCAGAAATCGAAGCATTACTAGATAGTGATGCTGATGAGCTACCTCGCCCAAGTGCAGACGGCTTAGGAGTGACAGATGATTTCCCAGAAGGTTCTATCAAATATATTCAATATTTACAATCAACCATCTCAGCGAATTTAAATGATTTGAAAGTGTGTGTGGATGCTGCCAATGGTGCAACAGCCCCATTAGTAAACCAATTATTCGCAGATTTAGAGACTGATTTCTATACAATGGGAGACCGTCCCGACGGAATTAATATCAATAATGGAGTCGGATCAACTCACCCTGAGGCTTTACAAGAAATGGTTAAAGAAAAAAGTGCAGACCTTGGAGTTGCTTTAGATGGCGACGGAGACCGTTTAATCGCAGTTGATGAGACAGGTGCCATTGTTGATGGTGATAAGATTATGTTTATCTTAGGTAAACATTTACAATCTCAAGGACGCTTAGCTAATGATACAATTGTATCAACAGTTATGAGTAACATTGGATTCCATAAAGCTGTTGAAGAAAATAACATGACAGCTTTAAAAACTAAAGTTGGAGATCGATATGTTGTCGAAGCAATGCTAGAAGGTAACCACACTTTAGGTGGAGAGCAATCAGGCCACATTGTGATGTTAGACTACAATACAACGGGTGACGGGTTATTAACAGCCGTTCAATTAATGGCTGTTATGCGTGAAACTGGTAAAAAATTATCAGAATTAGCGGGTGAAGTGACCATCTTCCCACAAAAATTAGTGAATATTCGTGTTCACGACAAACACACTGTCATGGATGAGCCAGAAGTGAAAGAAATCATCGCTAAAGTTGAAGCAGAAATGGATGGCGACGGTCGTATCTTAGTACGTCCAAGTGGTACGGAGCCAATCTTACGTGTGATGGCGGAAGCTTCAACACCTGAGCGTGTTGACCGTTACGTAGATCAAATCGCAGACGTGATTCGCGACATTCGTGGTATGGAGTAAGCAATTAAACTTAGTACTGAAGAAGTCATTTCTTCAGTACTTTTTTGTTTTAAGACAAATCATCTAAAAAGTAGAAAAAATGGGAGGCAAAGTCGTGATGACGCAGTTAAATGAATTAAATAAGAAAGACCGAACAGTACATTGGCTTAACACTCATCAAGCTGTCAATTTAAGCTGTATCCATTGCCAAGAAGCCTTAAAGTTAGACTCGCATAGTTTGGTGTGCAAGAATGATCACCGTTTTGATATGGCGAAACAAGGCTATTTTTTCATGGCAAAGAAAGCATCGAATACAAAATATGATGCGTCCTTGTTTCACTCAAGACGTGAAATTATTTTAAATACAAAGATGTATCGACCTCTGCATGAATACATTGGAGAGTATCTGAGTGAACATCATGGAAAAGATATTTCAATCATTGATGCAGGAAGTGGAGAAGGCAGTCACTTGTGGCAGATGAGTCGCCAAGTTAAAGAGAATGAGTACAGTTTGATAGGGATTGATTTAGCAAAAAGTGCGATTCAAGCAGCCACAGATTATAATGGGCATATGTTATCGATGATTGCGGATTTGGCAGAGTTACCTGTAGCTAATCATCAAATAGATATCGTCTTTTCAATATTTTCACCGTCAAATTACTCGGAATTTGAGCGTATTTTAAAGCCGGAAGGGGAACTCATCAAAATTATTCCTAACTCAGGTTATTTACAAGAGATAAGACAAGCTCTCATAGATATGGAAATTGGAAATATCCACCCATACTCTAATGAAGATGTTATCGAGGTCTTCAAAACGCATTATCCAGAAGCCAAGATGAAAGAAATTAAGGTGACGCAAAAGTTAACGGACAGTCAGTTGGAAGATTTAGTCGTTATGACGCCATTGACTTGGCAATTAAGTGATGATGAACACCAAACATTACTGACAAAGCTTGATGGTTTCATTACCTTGGATGTAATCGTATTACATAGTAAGATTTAACTATCCCCAACACTAATTAGACAACATTTTGTTCATTATAAGGGGAAATTTTTGCAAGAATATGATACGCTATTCAGTAGTGATTAGGATGAGACATTTATTGAGTGAGATATGCTCCAACCCTAGCTAATAAAATACTAATAGAGGATAGATTTTGCTTCATTATGGGATTCTGACTTAGGAAGAGACATGTCAATCAGTAAGTGCTAAAAACTAAAATCACTTTTTTATATTTAAAGAAAAGGGTGGGGATAGTTATGTACATTTCAAATATCAATTCATCATCAATCAAATTACATGCAATAAATAAAGATGAAATGACTACAAAACAACCGATAACTATTTATTCAGAAGATCAGGTGACATTGCTTTATATCATTAAAGGTGGAGGAAATTACGAAACCAAGTTAAGCAATGGGCAATTTAAAAAAGAAAATTTAATCATATTAAATCCTGGGATGAAACTGACAATCAAACCACTTCGTAAGATGGAGTGGATAAAATTTACTTTATCAGGAATCTTATTTATTTCGAGCATCGACATCGACTCAACTAAACAGCTATATATCATTCACGATGACTCACGCCAAATGAAAGCTTATCTAGATTTAGCGCTTGTTGAAGATGCTAATGAGTTTGAAGGGACTGCTTTAATAACTAAAAAACTCATTGAATGTGTGGTAGCACATATATTAAGAAGTAAAGATTTGACGATTAAAGATGATAATGTGCAAGTTGAGGACGATGAAATTCAATTAGTTCAACGTTTTATTCGAGAGAATTATTCAAAGCGTTTGACGCTAGACCAACTAGCGAGTCATATTTGCATGAAGAAGTATTACTTTATTCGTGTGTTTAAGCAACGGACAGGTTTGTCGCCGATTGATTATCTCATTCAAGTTCGTTTAGCTGAAGCGGAAAAACTATTAGCAGAATCAAATTATACGGTTTCTAAGATTGCGGATTATGTCGGTTTTCATTCGCCATCCTATTTCTCAAAATCATTTAAAGAAGTGAATGATTGTACGCCGTCTGAATATCGTAAAAAAAATACAAAAGAAATGAATAAACGTATTTCATAATATAACAGACACTCCCTAAAGTAAGGTAAAGCCGATACTTTAGGTTTTTTTGTAAATAAAAACGAGTCCCGAAGAACTCGTTAAAAATTATTATAATAGCTCACCGTATCGTTTGACATAGTAGTACTTTACGATAGTGACTAGAATTAAGTAAGCAATAACAATACCTAAGAGCAGAAGCCAAAAAGTATCTGGAAGCGCCGTTAAGTCTAAGGCAGTTCCTAATTGTGTATATGGCACAATCGTCCCAATGACAATTCCTAACAACGTGAAAAAGGTCATAACCGTTGATGGACGACTTTCAATGAACGGTAACTTTTTAGTGCGTAATGTATATAATACTAGAGTTTGTGTCCATAAAGAGACAACAAACCAACCCGAATGGAATAAAGCAATGAATAATTCTTGTGTTTCTGAATTTAGGCTAGAATAGTTACCACCTAAAAACTGCGGTAAGATAATTAGGAATAAAACAGCAAAACTCAGAATATCAAAAATTGAACTTGTTGGTCCAAACCAAATCATGAATCGTTGAATACTAGAAGATTCCCATTTTTTTGGTGCTTTTAAATATTCTTCATCTACATTATCCCAAGGCATTGACATACAAGAGATGTCATATAGTAAGTTTAAGAATAAGAGTTGCATGGGTAGCATAGGTAAGAATGGTAGAAAAATACTTGCAATCAGTACTGAGAACATATTTCCGAAGTTAGAACTCGTTGTCGCATTAATATACTTCATTATATTTCCAAACACTTTTCGGCCTAGAATAATCCCTTTTTCAAGGATCATTAAATCTTTTTCTAACAGAATAACATCTGCAGAATCTTTGGCGATATCAACGGCATTATCTACAGAAATACCGACGTCAGCTGCTCTCATAGCAGGTGAGTCATTGATTCCATCACCTAAAAAACCAACAACATGATCATTTTTTCGTAATAAGCGAACGATTTTTGCTTTTTGTGTTGGATTGAGTTTTACGAAGACATTGTAAGTTTCGACAGCTTCGGCTAATTGATTTTCGCTCATTTGACTCACGATGTCACCAGTTAAGTAATGTTCCGCATTAATTCCAACTTGTGAACAAATCGCTTGAGTAACTAAAGCATTGTCACCGGTCAATATTTTCACGTTAACATTATGATCTCTTAAAGCATTCAGAGCTTCCTTCGTCGATTCTTTAGGAGGATCTAAAAAGGCTAGGAACCCAATGAGAACCATGTCAGACTCATCTTTAACTGACAGTTCGCCAATTCCTGCAGGATTTGTTTTTTGTGAAAGTCCAAGAACACGTAAACCATTAGAATTCAAATCATCCACTGTGTTCAGTACATTTACTTTTGCTTCTTCCGTGAGTGGTTGGACTTCACCATTGATTTCAACGTATTGACTAATTGAAAGCATTTCTTCTATAGCGCCTTTGGTAATCATTTGCGTTTTCCCAGTTAAATCTTCGACAACTACGCTCATGCGTCGACGATTAAAGTCAAAGGGAATTTCATCGATTTTTTTATAGTTAAAAGTTTCAATCTCGAATTCTTTTTCGGTTGCTTCAATAACGGCAACATCCATGAGGTTTTTTAAACCTGTTTGGTAATAACTGTTTAAAAATGCATGATGGAGAACGCGTTTATTCTCATTGCCGTCAATATCGAGATGATATTGTAGGACGATTTTATCTTGAGTAAGTGTTCCTGTTTTATCAGTACAAAGAACATCTATGGCTCCAAAATTCTGAATTGAGTTTAGGTTTCGAATGACTGTCCCTTTTTTTGCCATAGTACTTGCACCTTTGACTAAGTTAGAAGTGACAATCATGGGTAACATTTCTGGGGTGAGGCCAACCGCAACTGAAATTCCAAAAAGTAAAGCTTGTAACCAATCATCTTTTGTTAAGCCATTAATCAGAATGACAGTTGGAGCAAGGACCATCATGAAGCGAATAAGTAATTGAGATGTGCTTTCGATTCCTTTATCAAAGCTAGTTTTTACCGGTTCTTGATTGAGATCTTGAGCAATTTGTCCGAATAGAGTATTGTTTGCAGTTCGTACAACAATACCTTCAGCAGTTCCGCTCACAACTTCGCTTCCCATATATGCTAACGTGTCGTAGTTCGTTTCAGAGTCGGATTCTGTAATAATCGTGTTCGCAAATTTTTCAACCGGGTAACTTTCTCCAGTCAGGGATGTTTGAGAGATGAATAAGTCTTTCGTCTGGATTAAACGAATATCTGACGGAATCATATCCCCGGCTGAAAGGTGTACAATGTCACCTAAGACAATATCTTCTGTTGGGATTTCTCTAAACGTTCCTTCGCGTTTCACCGTTGAAGTAACTTCAACTAATTGATTTAAAGCTTGAGCCGCACGGTTTGACCGAACAGATTGAATAAATGACATCATGCCACTAAGTAAAACTAGCAAAATGATAATGACCGCACTGGTCGCATCTTTCTCGCCTGGATTGACTAGAATATACTCAGTTAAAAATGAAATGCATGCCAGTACAATAAGTACGAGTGTAAAGGGAGAAGAGAACGCATCAATAAACACTTTCCATAAGGGTTTATCTGCACCATAATTAATTTCATTCTTTCCATCAATACTTTGAATATCTGCGGCTTCTGGATATGTAAAGCCCTCTTGTTTTATACCTAATTGTTTCATTAAATCTTGAATGCTTAGACTTGCTAAGTCAAAGTAATTTAATAATTTATTGTCTTTCATTGTTACTGCCTCCTTAATTAATATTAATGAGACTTCAAAAGTGTGAGACATCAGGAGATTATGACAGTCGACAAATAGGCACGACCTGATGCATCGACGATATTTAGTTGAAATCTCTGTATCCTGGACGAGTCCATTTGTTTTCCCTCCTTTTTTTAATTAATCGTTGGAAATTCATAAGAAATAGAAAAAGCCCTCACTTATGCAAGTGAGGACACAAAAAAACGCACAAAAAAAAATTTATACGGATTCTTTGTGGAGTTTCAGCACTATACATCGTAAACAATAACTGTTAGCTACATTATGAAAAGCCTTATTTCGACAATTCCTGTTATACCCATTGGCGTCTCTGGACGTTTTTGGGCAGTAGCCTATGTATGTATAGGAGCCTCACCTAACAAATCTTATTAAATTTTCCAAACTCAACTATATCATGCAGGAAGAAAAAGGCAAATTTAATTTTAAAAAATAAGCATTCTATCTATTTTGTTAGACAGAATGCTTTTAAAATTTGTATTTAGTTTTAATCAGTACTGTGCTTCTTACGGAAAGCAGAGGGTGTACAGTGATTTGACTCTTTAAAGGTCTTTGAGAAATGAGATGGTGAGTGAAAACCAACCATATCAGAAATCTTAGAAATGGTAATGTTTGAAGTAGCGAGTAACTTCTCAGCTTCGGCTAAACGCACATGAATTAAGTAATCAATGGGTGATAGACCCGTTTTTTGCTTAAATAGACGAATTAAATAGTACTTGTTGATTCCAACGTGATTTGATAAATCATCCAATGAGATTTTTTGTGAATAATTTTTACGAATGTATTGTTGAATACGTTCGATTTCATCATTCTTCACTTGAACACTTGCATCTTTAATTGATAACTCGCTATTCTTAAGCACGTGCACCATAATACACTCAAGTAATTTCTTAAGAATTAATTCTGTTCCACGGAAACGATGTGTATGTTCTAAGATAGCAAGATCTAAGTAACGTTTAATTGATTGTGATGTATCTTCAGTTACGAACATCTGGCTTTTTGAATCAATATCAAGGCTTGAAGTAAATAAAATGCCAGTCAAAGTGATTTTAATCCACTCAACTTTACGGATTGTTGTTAATTCCAATGTTGTTTCAGGATTAAGTAAAATCATGTCGCGTTTCTTAACTTGACCTTCTCGATCATTTACATTGAAATCTGCCGCACCTTTAAGGATGTATAATAATGTTAAATTGTTTTCTGAAAAAACAGTAATAGATTTACCTGTTGTTGGAATACTTTCAGTTTCGATTGACTGTAATTTAATTGAAGACGAATTAATATTTGATATATACATAAACCTAACCTCCTTTTTTCAAAAATTGAGTAATCATTTTTATAAATACATTATATTACACATAATGAATAATATAAATGTTTTTTACTAAATTCTCACGATTTTTTTATCAGTATCTTGCTAATGACTACGAAAACGTACTCAAGACCTGACTCACAAACAATATTAACATGCTAACTTCAACAAATAAAATAAAATAAATATATTTTGTAAAAGTATTATTTTGTTTTTAAATTTCGTGGGGAATACCCAAAAAATTCCTTGAATTTTGTAGAAAAATGGTTTGATGATTTATAACCACATTCTTTTGCGATATCTTGTATTGATTTGTGCGTATTTTCTAACAAAAAGTGTGAATGATTCATCCGACAGCGAATGATATATTGATGGGGCGTCAAGCCCAATTCATCATGAAAAACAGTAATAAAATAATCTGAACTTAATTGTGTTTGCGCTGCAACATCTTTGACAGAGATTTTTTTGTGAAAATTATGTTCGATAAAATACTGGGCTTGGCGAACATTTTCGCTGATATGGAAGTGTTCAGGGCCATCATACATTTGAGTCGTGTTAATATTGTCATAAATCATAACTAAATTGAAAATATGTTCCATTATAGCATTAAAATGTCTCGAAGGGGAATTAATTTCATTTAACAAGAGTGTTACAGCATGTTTTAGACTATTATTATCTATATTGACTATCTTAAATTGGTCAAGATTTCTCTCACCCTGCTCCCGTTGGTTCACTGTGTATTCAATTATGTGTAAATCTAATGGAGAATGTTCGTCAGATGATAGGTTAAAGGGGATGAGTCTAGGGATAAGTATGCAAAAAGGACCTTCAAAACTGAAGGTCTCATATTTTGTTGTTAATTCTCCTGCTCCTTGCGTAACATATAGAAAAGTATAAGTTGCAAAGCCTGGGTAACACACTGAATTACCTGCTGCAAGGGAATCTGATTGAATGCGAAAAGGGTAATAGAGAGAGTCCGAAGGATTTATTCGGTTATGTGCGTTTGTGTTATTCATCTTAAAAGAACAGATTAGCCAATAACTTCGTAGTCACTTGGATCTAACTGGCTTGCTGCAGCTTTATCTAATAAGATGACAGTATTTGAGTGGTTTTTTAAGACACTTGCTGGAACATCAGGAGTAACTTCACCATGGACAGTCTCTTTAACTGCTCTTGCTTTGTTTTCTCCGAAAGCCATCAATATAATTTGTTTAGAATCTAAGATAGAACCAATCCCCATTGAGAAAGCTTTTTTAGGAACGTCTGCTTCTGATTCGAAGTTACGTTTGTTCGTTTGGATTGTTTCGTCAGTTAAATCAACTAAACGCGTTTTTGAATCAAAAGGACTACCTGGTTCGTTGAAACCAATATGCCCGTTTGAACCGATACCTAAAATTTGTAAATCAACTGGATTCTCGCTTAAAATTATGTTGTAATCTTCAATTTCTTTCTCAACATCAGTTGCTGTTCCATCAGGAATATGCGTTTGTGCAAATGGTTTTGCATCAAATAAATGTTTTTTCATGAAGTAAGCATAGCTTTGATCGTTATCAGCAGGTAAACCATAATATTCATCTAAGTTTACTGCTTTAGCGTCAGTAAAGTCTAAATCAGAGTCACGGATAATTGAGTATAATTCCTCAGGTGTCGACCCTGTAGCTAGACCAAATGTGTTTGCGCCAGATTCTAAAGCTTTTGCGACTAAATCATAAGCGTATTGTGATGCTTCTAGAGATGTTTCAAATACAAAAATATTCATGTATATCCTCCTTGTTATTTGTACAATTTATTTTACTTTATAGCGTCTATATTATGCAAGTTCTTATTAGTATTTTACAGCAATGTGACAGAATAGTTTCTATTTATATTAAATTTATTATGATATGGCTACAAATGTATGTTAATCGCCTTCTTTAGTAAATATTATGATATATTTCTTTTAAGGAAAAATTAAACTAAAGGAGGCTCTTATGAATTGTAATAAGCGTAAGCAAAATTTCTTCTTGGGCTTAGTTGTTTTGTTGCTTTTAATTTTTATAAGTAGCCAAACATCTCAAGTTCAAGTAGCAGCCATTGATAACTCTTCAAACGAAGGAAGTTATTTAGAAGATGGTCGTGATGATTTTGAACAACCCATTGCAGATGGTGAAGAAGGGGAGTTACCACCTCCACCAGATCCACCTGAAAATATTGAATCTGAACCTGAAGAATCGAGCAGTGATGAATCAGAAACACCGCCAGAGTCATCAAATCCAGGTTCAAGCCAAGAAACAGGTTCAAGCCAAGAAAGCGGAGAAGAAGTAGGATCCTCTTCACAATCAAGTGGAGGAGATAATAGCTCAAGCAGTCGACCAGAATCCTCAACGATAGAAACACCTGGAGATATGGATTCTTCTGAAAGTGTGGATGAAACACCTGAAGGCGACGAATCAACTCAAGGAAACGAAGCAAACACGTTACCATTTGATACAGTTATGGCTTCAAACAGTAACAACTCAAATACTTCATTTCGTCAATTTGCTAATATAATGGTGGAATTTGGAAGAAGACAAAGATATTCTATACCGATGATTTCCAAAGCTTTAATTAGTGCGGACTTTGTTCCGGTGTATTGGTCAAGTTCATTCATGCCGTTGTCTTATATCTATGAGGTAATTTTTTTCAGATTACAAATTTAAATTATATCTAGAAGAATGTAAACATACGCTGTTTGCATTCTTTTTTTGCATACAAATATGATACAATAAATGAGAATTTAACAACTTTTAGGAGGACTTTCAATTGATTAAAGCAATTATTTTAGATAAAGATGGAACATTAATAGAGTTAGGAAAGACTTGGGACCAACCAAGTGTCGATGTGACTAACTTATTATTAGATAAAACCGATTTGAATGATGAAGACAAAGAAGCATTCAGAAAGCATATGGGTGTGGAAGGTGATATGGTTGTGGCTAATTCAATTTATGCTGCGGGCAGTATCATTGACCAAGCTAGAGAATTTAGTAAGATTTTGGATATGCCGGTCTCTGAAATTGAAGAAATCTTAGAAGATACTTATTTAGACTATGTCAAAGGTCACGGTGAGCATGTATTGGTAATGGACGGCGCAATGAATGCACTGGAAGCCCTCAAAAATGATTATATATTAGCTGTTGTTACCAATGATAATCGCCGGATTGCTGAGGAGACGTTAAAGTTAGCAAACATTGATCAATACTTTGAATTTGTTGGCGGTGCCGATGACTTTGGACCAAAGCCAAACCCAACTGCTCTTCACGAAATTGCCAGACGATATGATATTCGTTTAGATGAGATGATTTATGTCGGCGACTCAACGGTTGATATGGAGTATGGAAAGCATACACATGCATCGATTGGTTTAGCTACTGAAGAAAGTCACCGTGAGCATCTTAAAGAAGCGGATTATATTATTAGCCACTTTGATGAATTGCTAGATACGTTAGATATTATTAATGCAGCTCAGTAAAAGACATTTAGAAAGGAATAAAGTAAATGAACAATAAAAAAAGTCTTAGCCTCCTTGTGTTGGCGCTTTTATTCGGTTTATCTTCACCTGTCATAACTACTTTTGCAGAAAATATCTCTCCCATCGAATCAGTTGAGTGGGGACAAGAGTCTACATCGGAAGCTCCAGCTGAAGAAGAAAGTCAAGAAAGTTCTGATGAATCGGTAGAGGAGACTTCAGAAGAAACATCAGAAGAGGCAACAGAGGATGCATCAACTGAAGAGAGTTCGGAAGTTGAAAGTATTGTAGAAACTGAGGAAGTACCAATGGAATCAGCTTTGGATACTTCTTCACCGCTTGCCTTTTTAGAAGGTGTGAGTCAATTAGAACAACGTTCAGTTGAATATGCTAGTTTTGTTGTTGTCGGTGAGGAAATGGATTTAATCTCTCAAAACTCATTAAAAGACGGGGATAAATATTATACCGCTCAATTAAGACCTCCTTATTTACCGAGTGCCATCTTCTCAAGAAGTGACCGTGAGTCCATTCAAGAAGCACATATTTCAGTGGATGATTTAATTCAATATGCTGCCGATGCTTTGAATACACAGCCTCAAATTTATGCTGGGACGGTCGTGGAAGATTTTTATGTCTTCACTCAAGAAAACTATGACGAACTTCAAGGGAAAGTTGTGCAATTGGATTCGACTGAAGGTGGTTTAAATAGTGCCAATTTAGAAATGTTTCGAGTGGAAGATTTCTTAACAGAAGTTGCGATCGAGTGGTTGGGTCATGAAGAAGTCATCAATGCGTTTGAAGCGAACGAGATGGGCGAGCAAGTCATGATTGCGGGTGACATTGGAGCACTTTACAATGAAATTGCGCAAGCGAAACAGGAAGAATACCCAGAGTTATCTGAGTTCTTCGATCGAGCGACAACGGCGATTGAAGGGACGATGAACGTCGACTACGAGAACGGTGTGTTCGGCATGGGACTTGTTGCGATGAATGATGAGGAGCAAATGACGGGTATTGAATTATACTTACTTGAAAGTGCGGGGACGATCATTGATTTCACAGATGAGATCGTTTATTCCTATGAAGAGTTCGCTGAATTTGTAGGCTTTGATGTTATTCAAGAAATCAATGAACTAGAAGCAACACTCACACCGGATTTGTTCGAGACAACTGAAGAATAGAGGTAAATTATGCAAGGTGTATGGAATGAATTAAAGAGACCGTGGTCTGATCAAGTAAAAGGGAGTTGGTGGAAAGCCCCGCTTTTGATTGCTGCCTACTTTTATGTACGGGTCTTAGCTGAGACATGGGTCATTCGGAGAGGTGCGCTAAATGCTGAAGTTGAATTAACTGTTGAAACTTTGACAGAAGGTAATTTACTTAATTTAATGACGCATGCACCGATGGAGTATTTTCTACAGACGCTTGGTCTAACAGTTTTAATCATTGTGACAGGCAAGCTTTTAGGCTTTAAATTTTTTGATTTTAAAACTTTTACTTGGCAAAATATTGCCACAGCACTGAAAATATATGTATTCATTTATTTACTTCAAGTGCTACTTAATATAATTACTATGATTGCGGCACCGGATTACGTCCAACCAGGAAACCAAACGGCGGTCGAGTCCTTAGTTCAAAATATGAGCCCAATTTTAATGTTTATTAATATCGTTATTTTAACGCCGATTACTGAGGAGTATATCTTAAGAGGATTAATCATGAAGTATACATTCTCTTTAATGCCAATCATTGGGGCATTTGTGGCTGCAGTCATCTTTACGATGTTACATGGTCCAGCTAACTGGATTGATTTCATGGTGTACTTTGTATTATCTGCAGGGTTTACTTTTGTTTATTTATATACGAGACGCCTTGAATATCCAATTCTTTTACATATCATTCAAAACTTCATTGGATTTATGTCAATACAAATGCTATAATTCTATGGTGATAACCAAATTATAATATTTGTAAAATGAGAGGTGACAATATGTCTCAATATGAATGCCTAAATGACGAAGCCATAGATTTGGAAATGGCTAACGTTAAAAATATAATTGACACTAATATAGTAGAAGGTAAAGCTGATATATTTAAAGTATTAGGTGATTTAAATCGAATTAAAATCGTAGAACTCCTAGCGCACTATAAGCAATTATGCGTGTATGAAATTTCACGATTTATCGATGCGTCAGTCGCAACGACGTCTCATCACTTAATTACATTACGTAACAGTGGTGTGATAACGTCAGAAAAACACGGTAAACGTGTTGTTTATGCCTTAGAAAATGAAGAAGTGATGTCTTTACTAGATGTAGCGAAAGATATTTCGATGATGACTGAAAAAGTTTAATAGGAAAATTATAAAAGACCGCAAAGAAAGTACTCTCGGTAACCGCAGGTGAGAAAACTTTAATTTGTGGTCTTTTTTGTATAGAATGGTAGAAGTATTATTAAGGAGTGTGAATTATGACAAACGAAGAAAAATTTAACAGTGATCGATTTGAACAGCCAGGACCAAGTTATCAAGCTGTTACAACGGAAATAACAGAAGACAATGAACAACGTATTATTTTAACAGATGTTGTTTCTGAACAACCTGAAAAGAAAGAAAAGCATATTCCTGAATTTCAAGCAGAGTTAAAAACAAGAATTGTTGAAATGCCCGATGCGATTTATAAAGCATCTGGAGTGAAAATATTAGGAAAACGGATTAAATCACTTTTATTTACAACGGATGTAGCGATTATCAAAAACAGTAATGCTCAATCCGTGATTGCTGTCTATCCATTTACGCCACAATTAACTATTATGCAATCGATCGTTGACGTAGCTTCAGTGCCTGTTTTCCTTGGAGTGGGTGGTGGAACAACGACCGGTCAAAGAAGTGTAGACCTTGCCTTTCAAGCTGAGCAAATGGGAGCTTATGGTGTCATTGTCAATGCGCCGATGAAGAAAGAAGTGATTACAGAAATCAATAAACGCATTGATATTCCTGTGATTGCGACAATTGCGAGTGACAAAGATGATTATATTACGAAGCTAAACGCTGGAGCAGACATGCTGAACGTATCGGCAGGAGCCAATACAGCAGCCTTGGTTAAACAAATCCGTGATGAAGTGGGACCGATGGTGCCAATCATTGCGACCGGAGGGCCAACTGAGGAATCAATTGAAGAAACGATCGAAGCGGGTGCGAATGCTATTACCTTTACACCACCGACAAGTGCTGAAATATTTGCAGAAGTCATGGTTAATTATCGTTCGCAGTCTAACTAAATTACAAATCAGAATTATTACATTGAGCAGGGAGTTGAGAATCACTTAACCTTTTGGCTCTATTTTAATAGGCATTCTTATGAGTTTTCTATGATGTGTAACAGAAATTGTGAAAACTTTTTGCGATCAGCATCTGTAAAAGCTTTCGGTCCTTTAGTACGTATACCGCTGTGTCTTTCCATCGCACTAAAGTGTCGACGATGTAATAGCATATCGATATTTTCTTGGGTATATTCATAACTTTTGTGGTGAATGATGCGACATTTCTTAGGCAATAATAATGATGCGAGTCCGTAATCTTGAGTGACGATGATGTCGCTTGGCTGAGCAAGTTGGACGATTTTAAAGTCAGCGCGATCGGTACCAGTTTCTACATAAATGACTTTGACAAAGTCTGGATATGTATCAAATGTATAATGAGATATACTAGAGACGATGACAACTTCGAGATGAAATTGTTCGGCTAGTTGGATGACTTCGTTTTTAACAGGACTTGCATCTGCATCTATGAGTATTTTGATAATGGAACTCCTTTCTTAAGTGTATAGTTTAATTTCATATGAGTATTATGATAAATCAGGGACAAAAAGTCAAAAAACTAAAATAGGACTATAGATTAATAGTCATATGAGAAAATATTTACTATAATAAATAGTAGTTAAAAATAAGTATTGTGGAGGGGATACAAAGAATGAAGCCAGAGAAAAAGTCAACGCTAGAACGTGTGGGTGTTCTTGCAGTGGCATTTATTGTTCAGATTGTGTGGTTTGTTATCATTATGAACAATATCGTTTCTTATTCAGCTTATATTCAGTTTGCTTTCACTTTTGCATCAATTATCATGGTCTTGTATCTAGTGAATAAAGACGAGAGTCCAGCATATCGAATGAGTTGGATCATTGTCATTACTTTATTCCCGTTATTTGGTGGGATTTTATACTTAATGATAGGTAACAAGCGACCAATAATTTGGATGCGTCGAAGCGTGGATTTATTACAAAAGCTGCATTCAAAAGAAATGACATCGGTTCCATCAGCGCAAGAATATTTAGAAAAGAAAGATAAAAGACTTTCTGCTTTAAGTCAATATATAAGCAATTATGCGCACCTGCCGGTGTATACAAATACTGACGCAAAGTATTTTCCGAATGGAGAATCGGTGATGTCATCATTAATATATGACTTGAAACAAGCAAATAGTACAATTTTTATTGAGTTTTTCATCGTAGAAACAGGCGTAATGTTTGATTCGATTTTTGAAGTATTAAAGGAAAAGGCCAAAGAAGGTGTCGATGTTCGGTTCTTATATGATGATTTTGGATCTATTACACGTCTACCTAAAGATTTTGATGAGCAACTTGAAGAGTTAGGTATTAAAGCCTTAAAGTTTAATCCGGTAAAGCCATTAATTTCAATGGTCTATAATACTCGTGACCATCGAAAATTTGTCATTATTGATAGTGAGATTGGTTATACGGGTGGTTTAAATATTGCGGATGAATATATTAATGTGAAGGAACGCTTTGGTTATTGGAAAGATAATATGGTTCGAATTCAAGGTCCAGCGACATGGAATTTAACGAATTTATTCTTAAATATGTGGAATTCTTTCTATTATACGGACGAATCCTATGAGCCATTTCGAATTGATCATATTATGAATGAAACACGTGAAATACAAGAAGATGAAGCAGCAATGAATGAGATGGGCTTCGTTCAGCCTTTTGGAGATACGCCTTTGGATGTTGAACCCGTAGGGGAGAATGTCTACCGTGAAATTTTAAATAATGCCCAAGATTATGTGTATATTTATACACCGTATCTCGTCATTTCATATGAATTGCAAACAGCAATGCAATTAGCGGCTAAGCGCGGAGTAGATGTTCGCTTAATGACACCCGGCATTCCGGACAAAAAGATGGTATTTAGGTTGACGCGTTCATTTTACAGGCCGTTAATGAAAGCTGGGATTAAAATTTATGAATTTACCCCTGGTTTTTTACATGCAAAAACGTTTGTTTCAGATGACAAGGTAGCAACCGTCGGTACGATTAATTTGGATTACCGGTCACTTTATTTGCATTTTGAAACAAGCACGATATTTTATTATCACCCAGTGATTGAAGATATTAGTAAAGATTTTCTAGATTCTCAAGCGAAATCTAGACGTATCCAGTTGAAAGATATTCAAGTGGGTCTCGTCGGTAGTGTTTGGGACGCAGTTCTTCGACTTATAGCACCATTTGTTTAAAAAAACCAAAAAAATGGAGGAACAATTATGAAATGGGAAGATTTACGTCGTAGTAAAAATGTTCAAGATCGTCGTGGTCAATCAGGTGGTTTAGGTCGTAACCGAGGGGGCTCACGCTCATCGATGGGTGGGGGATTATTAAATTTGTTGTTTCTAATACCCGGTAAAGGTAAGTGGGTTGTCCTTGCTGTCATTCTATTCTCCGTTTTAGGTGGAGGCGCCTTAGGTGGCTTAGGTGATTTGCTTGGTGGCAACAATATGACCAACCAACAAATGAAATTCAAGTGAACAATGAGGCGCAACAAAGTGAGACAGGCGTCACTGATGATGAGTTTAACTTTGTCTCTTCTGTATTAGCGAGTACAGAAGATTTTTGGAATGAGTCATTTTCCACTGAGAATATGACTTATGACGAGCCAGGTATGGTAATATATGAAGGTGGGACTGCAACGTCTGGTTGTGGTTTTGGAAGTTCTCAAGCAGGTCCGTTCTATTGCCCTGCCGATGCGAATGTCTATATTGATTTATCTTTCTGGCGTGATTTATCGCAACAATACGGGGCGCCAGGAGATTTTGCGATGGCCTATGTTGTTGCTCATGAGGTTGGTCATCATATCCAAAATGAAATTGGTGTGATGGATGAATATAACGAAGTGAGACAAACATTGTCAGAGACAGAAGCAAATGAACTAAATGTGCGTTTAGAATTACAAGCGGATTACTTTGCCGGAGTTTGGGCTAAATATGCTCAAGAAGAAGGCTTGTTAGAATCCGGGGATATTAATGAAGCCCTACAAGCAGCTTTTGCGGTTGGAGACGATACGATTCAAGAACGGGCAACCGGTCGGGTTGTACCAGATAGTTTCACTCACGGATCAGCAGAGCAACGTCAAGCTTGGTTTATGCGCGGCTTTGAATATGGAGATTTTGAACACGGAGATACATTTAATACGTATTTGGAGAATGAATAAAAAGTAAAAAATGAAGGTAGGTCTACTTGTTGTAATGAAATTTATATCAGAGTTTATCAAATCAGATGTTGGGAAAATATTATTATCGGTACTTGGGATGTTTTTAGTATTGGGTGTTTTATATAGTGCTTTCTATCCGTCAGAAGAAGAGAGATTACAAGCAGCCCAAGAAGATATTAGTATCTTGTTTGAGGATCAAAATAATCAAGTATTAAGATCCGATGTCACCCAAGAGGAGATTCAGCAAGCAGAAATATCTGCCAATAAGCTACCTTCAGACTCAAGAGAAGAATTAAATAATACAGTTGACGAAGCTCAAACGCAGTTTGAAGTCTTAGAAGCCTTATCACCGGTATTCGCAGGGAATCCTTTAATGGATGAAGTCCCTTTAGTTAGAGAAGGAGTTACGCCTGATTTAATTGCTCAAACTCAAAGTGCTTTACCAGATGAAGAGAATGAATATGTGGCTAAAGGCAATGATTTATTAAATCAAGCCCCTGGAAAATTACAAGAGATGGATGCATTAAGAAGTGAGCTGGAGAATTTTACAAGTATTGAAACAGTGACTCGTAGTAACTTATATGAAGTTGTTCAGTTAGCTAATGAGTTAACCGATAAAGCAGGTCACTTTACGGATCAGCCGTATATGGCGCAAACTTATGAGTCATATCATCTATCAATGGATAATTTAGTCGCGGCGATTATAAACGGGCATAGTTACGGAAATTATGAGCAGCCAACCTTGGATGCGATTTTCGCAAACCCAGTACTGAGTGAACGACTAAAAGGAACACCACTCAATCCGTCGCCTCAAATTGCTTTAACTTTCGATGATGGACCAAATATGGAATATACCCCGCAAATCTTAGAGATACTTGCAGAAAATGGTGTGAAAGCAACATTCTTCGTCTATGGGGCTTATGTTGATGATCATCCTGAGATGGCAAGACGCATAGTTGAAGAAGGACATATCATTGCGAACCATAGTTATTCACATCCTGATTTCAGCCAGATTTCGGATGAAGAAGTAATTCAGGAAATCGAATGGACGCAAGAATCAATTGTGGATGCAACGGGCGTTGCACCAACCTTATACCGAATGCCATTTGGTGCGGGAGGTCCTCGGGTTGTTCGTCTACTTTCAGATATGACGTCAATTATTTGGAATGTGGATTCCTTAGACTGGGAACTTCAAGACGCAGAGTTAATTTATCAGAATGTGATGGCGAATTTATCAAATGATATGCTCGTTCTGATGCATGATACAGCGCAATATACAGTTGATGCAGTGGCGCGCCTTGTCCCTGAATTAATTGAACAAGGGTATGAATTCGTGACACCGATGGAATTAGATTTCCAACATCGTTTCTTTGCGGAATAATCTATATATATTCTAAATGCAGCCGTTGTGAAAATACAACGGCTGCATTGATATAATAGACGAAAGCCTTTTAATAATCTATAATATTAAAGAGAAGATAAGTGAGAGGAGTGATAAGATGAAAGAACGTGACGTTCAAAAAGAACCATTAGATCAAGTAACCATTCAAGAGGATGAGTCAGTAAAAGTCTTTGAAGGGTTAAAAAATTCAGCTATTATGAGTAATCCGCAATTATTAGATATACTTGATTTAAATGCTGAGCAATTAACTTATTATTTAGAAGATGCGATCTTAGATAATCCTTTTATCGATTTAGAGTATAGTATTGAACAACAAATCCCAGCTTTTAAGCGTTTTGAAGGTACGAAACAAGCCGAAGAATTAAAAGAAAGTACCCAAAGTTTAGATACGTATTTGTTTGAGCAAATATTATTATATCGCCATACTGATATCCGTGATGCGATGGTTAAATCGATAGAATACTTAGATGAAAGAGGCTATTTACCTTATACAGTAGAAGAATTAGCTAAGAAAATTGATATGCCAGTGATCGTTACATTAGATGCGGTGACATTAATTAAGCAATTGGAACCTGCTGGTATTGGGGCTTATGATTTAAAAGAGTCGATGATGATACAAACGGAACAGGACTTACATGCACCAAATGTAGCATACTATTTATTAGAAGTGTTTTTCGAAGAGTTACGTGATAAAGATTACGCTGAGATTCAAGATCAGACGCAAATTTCTAATGAAGAGATTATGGAAAGTGTAAATTACTTCCATACATTGCGCACCAACCCAGCTGCTTTATTTAATCAAGTCGACAAGATTAACTTGATTCCGGATGTAACTGTTACGCCAGTCGGCGACGGCTTACAAATACGCTATAATCGTCAATACTATCCAAAAATTTCTTTTAACCAGACTTATTTTGATGAGATGGCAGCTAAAAAAGATGAAGAGTTAAATAATTATATTGAGCCGCATGAAGAAGGCTACCAACGCTTAGCAGATAACTTGCGTATCCGCGAACAACTAATTTTAGAAGTGGTCATGTGTATGGTTAAAGCCCACAAACGCTATTTCTTAGGGAAAGATGAATATAAGGCAACGTTATCGATGAAGGATATTGCGAAAGAAACCCGCTTACCTGAGCCGATTGTGTACCATATTGCATCGAATAAGAATATCGAATTTAACAAGCAAGTTTCAGCCTTTACAGACTTTATTAATACATCCCGTTCACTAACACGTGATGGACTGTCTGCAAATTATATTAAAGATACGATTAGCCAAATAATTGATGATTCTGATCGAGAGCTCACGGATGAAGAAATCGTAAGCATCTTACTCGAAGATAAAATCATAGTAGGCCAACAAATTGTTAAAAATTACCGTAAAAGTTTAGGTAAATAAACAAAAGCCCGTCACCTTTTTACAGTGTGACGGGCTTTTACTATGTCATAAATTATTATTCAGAATCTGAAGAAGTTTCGCCTTCAGAATCTGCGAGCGAGAAGATACTCGTTGTACTATTATTTAAATGATACGGCGTTAATGTATCAGCCTCTCCATCGTAATGAGCTAAGAGTACTAAACGGTTTTCTAATTGGCTGAGAGCTTCATTTA
Organism: Ruoffia sp. FAM 20857; assembly: GCF_045528645.1. Lineage (NCBI taxonomy): Bacteria > Bacillati > Bacillota > Bacilli > Lactobacillales > Aerococcaceae > Ruoffia > Ruoffia sp. FAM 20857. Next base: position 4,378 of record NZ_JBGQRB010000002.1, on the reverse strand, counting down.
GGACTAAAATATCATGTTCCTCAATTAAATCCTCAGCTTCTTCATAAGGCATACCAACAACGATACGCGCGATATAATTTGTTTCGCCACCTAATTCAAGCGAAATTTGGTCCACGGTAATATCAAGGGGCTCGTAGACTTCATTTTCACTGAATGTTTCTTGAAGTGTTTCGATCGTTTCAGGATCTATTTTTTCATAATTCATTTCTTTTTCGTCTTCTGGCATCGCTTCTGTGTAGAACTCATCGATGGCTACACGTAAGTCACTAATGGGAATTGAATCAGGTAACGTTGTCGCAGGGTAGCGATCTTGTCCAATAACTGTTTCGTTAAAGACATTGTCAAAGGTATTATTCGCTGGCGTTGATTCAGTTGCCTCTTGAGCAACTTCCTCACTTTGACTTTCTGTTTGCGTTTCTTGATTTGGAGTCGTGACACTTTCAGGTTCACTCGTAAAGTAACTACACCCACTTAAAGTGAAAAGTAGAGTGAGTAGTAAAAGTTTCTTCATATATATTTCCTTTCGACATGCATATTCTTGTAAAATTGTATAAGCATTGTAACATGAATCTATAACAGAAAGATAACAAGTATATTGCAATACACGTTAAATAAGGGATAAATAAAGTATTATGAGACAATTCAAATATTTTTCTCATAGAATTGTAGCTTTTTTAATCAATAAGTTGTAGTATATGACTATGATTTTATTATTGGAAGGATGAGAGTTTTGACTAAGATAACACCAGAAACGATTAATTGGGTCGAGTTAGGCTTCGGATATATTGATACGGGAAAAAAATTCCGTGCATATTATAAAGATGGCGAGTGGTCTGAAGGACGTATTGAAACAGAAAAGAATGTCTTCATCTCTGAAGCATCAACAGCACTTCATTACGGACAACAAGCCTTTGAAGGAATGAAAGCTTACCGCACTAAAACAGGCGAAATTCAATTATTCCGTCCAGAATTAAATGCACAACGTTTAATAGATTCAGCTGAAAAATTACTAATGCCAGCGTATCCAGAAGAAGATTTTATTAACGCAATTCATGAAGTTGTACGTGCCAATGAAGAGTGGGTCCCTCCTTATGAAAGTGGAGCGACTTTATATATTCGTCCATTATTAATTGGAATCGGCGATACAGTTGGGGTTCAACCTGCAAAAGAATATTTATTCACTGTTTTTGTGACGCCTGTGGGACCGTATTTTAAAGGTGGAATGGCGCCGTCTAAATTCTTAGTGAGTGATTTTGACCGTGCGGCACCAAGAGGAACGGGAGCACAAAAAGTTGGTGGAAACTATGCAAGTAGTTACTTACCAGGAAAACTTGCGAAGGACCAAGGGTATAGTGACGCGATTTATTTAGATCCAGCGACTCATACGAAGATTGAAGAAGTTGGTTCTGCGAATTTCTTCGGTATTACAAAAGATAATAAATTTGTCACACCTAAATCGCCATCGATTCTACCAAGTATTACGAAACGTTCGTTAATTTGGTTAGCAGAAAACCGTTTAGACTTAGAAGTTGTCGAAGGCGATGTTTATGTGGATGAATTAGACCAGTTCAGTGAAACGGGAGCTATGGGTACAGCTGCGGTCATTGCGCCAATCAGTTCAATTACGCATGGTGATAAAGAGTATACTTATACAGACGGTGTTAAAGTAGGGGAAATTACCCAACAACTTTATGCTGAATTAGTAGGAATTCAAAAGGGTGACGTTGAAGCACCTGAAGGCTGGGTTCAAACCGTCGATGTAACTAAATAAGTTTATTAAAGCTGCACTATCGTTTGATAGTGTAGTTTTTTTATTAAAGTATAATTATTTATTAAATATAACGGTTATATATTGAACCCCTTAAAAATGATTGGTAATATACTAAACAGTCAAATTTCAAGGGAGGGAATATCGATCGTTACTATTGTTAATTTTATTTGGTTTATTATAAAAAGCGTGGGCAAGTTTCTTTTAACCGTTGTTTCATTAGCTGCCCTAGCTGTGATTGGAATTAACTTGTTTGTTATTCTCTCAACAAGTTCGAATGTCGTCGATGCGAACGAAATAAATCAAACTATGAATGATGATGTGCCAATCCTTGTACTTGGAGCGGGCGTTGTAAATAATGAATACCCGAGTCAAATATTAGCGAATCGTTTAGATAAAGCATATGAAATTCATTTGGAGAATCCAGATAATCCGCTGATTATGAGTGGAGATCATGCGGACCAATACTACAATGAGGTCGGCGTTATGAAACAATATCTAGTCGACAAAGGGGTGCCAAGTGAGCAAATTTATTTAGATCATGCAGGTTATTCCACACATGCAAGTTTATACCGATTAAAAGAAGTGATTGGTGTGGATCAAGTTGTGATTGTCACTCAAGGTTACCACCTTCCGCGAGCTCTACTACTTGCTAAAGGCTTAGGCTGTGAGGCGCTTGGGGTAGCTGCTGAAGAAGTAAATTCTACTCGCTTTGAACGCGAATTTAGAGAGGTATTTGCTAGGTTGAAGGATTTTGGGATTGTTTACCTAGGATATGAAGATGATCAACCGGAGATGAATCTCGGCTTTAGTCTCGAACACTCAGGTGATTTAACCGACAGCAAAGAAGAATTAAATTAAAATGAGAATTCAATTAAAAATAAATTGACTTAAGTCACATAATAGCGTAATATGAATTTAACAATTTATCTTATACCATCTTGGTTAGCGACAACAAGAATAAACGGTGCATAAATTGATTCAACGACATCACTTGAAAGTCCGTTTAGTTAAATCTGAACGGGCTTTTTTAGATTAAAAGGAGAGATTCATTTGACAAAAATCATCGCATTTGGTGTGACACCAGAAGAAGCAGAGGTAATGGAGCAATGGTCGAAGGCGCATTCGATTCGTGTCGAAATGACACCAGAATATATAACGCCAGAGACAGTTCACTTAGCAGAAGGCTTTGATGGGATAACGAATATGCAAGTTTCCGATATTGTAGAGCCTGTCTACTCGAAGCTCAAAGAGTTGGGAATTCCAGTTATTGCTCAAAGAAGCGCCGGCTATGAAATGTATGATTTAAAAGCAGCGAGTGACAATGATGTCATCATTACAAATGTCCCAAGTTACTCTCCAGAATCAATCGCAGAGTTTGCCGTCTACGCTGCCATGCGTCTGATTCGAAACAGTGATGAAATCGACCAAAGGGTGGCGTCACAAAACTTCACCTGGGAGCCAAGCATTCGAAGTCATTCGATTCAAAGCTTAAAAGTAGCTGTTATCGGTGTCGGTCGAATTGGATCAAGAGTCGCAAAAATATATAAACATGGCTTTGGCGCTGAAGTGGTTGGGTATGATATTGTCGAACACGAAGAGTTCAAAGAGCATGTAGTTTATCAACCTGACTTGCAAACAGCGATCAAAGATGCTGATATTGTGACCATCCACATGCCATTGACTGAAGACAATTATCATCAGTTTAACCATGATTTATTCAATCAGATGAAGCCGGGCACAACGTTAATTAATGCAGCCCGCGGTAAGATTGTGAAGACTCAAGACTTAATTGAAGCGATTGATCGTGGACAAATTAAAAATGCTGCCTTAGATGTTTATGAAGATGAAGGGCCGTTTATTCCTCAAAATTGGGAAGGAAAGACAATTAAAGATGAAGTTTTCCTTCAAATTCTGAATCATCCAAACATACATTACACGCCACACATTGCTTACTATACAGATATTGCTGTTCAAAATTTAGTTGAAGGCGGATTAAACTCAGCTTTAGAAGTAATTAAAACGGGGACAGATCAACATCGTGTGAATTAAATGATAAAAAGATTAAAATAAAATTGAAATATGTGTTGACTTATAATAATGAGTCAGTTATATTAGATACAACAAAAACGTACTGAAAGGAACATTCTCGATGACTAAACTTCTTTGCATACAATTATCATCATATTTTTACAGCTACTTTAGATAGTGTTTGTATCTGACAACGATAGATACAAACCGTAAACGTTAACGTTTGTATCTATGAGGAGCTGTCAATTATGATGCCCGCATAGATAACTAATCGAAAGATTAAAATCTAAAGCGGGTGTATCAAAGAGGTTCACCTATATAGAGGATAAGAGAAGTTCTTTACCCCTGTTAGATTTTAATCAAATCTGACAGGGGTTTTTTGTTATGGCTCTTTGTCAAATAGGGTTGATGACTCATTTTAATCAAGATCAAGCAGCATAGGTTGTTGCTTGATCTTTTTTATTTGTCTGAGGGACATATAATCGCGTCATAAGTAAAATACGGTCTCTAAAATGACTGTAATTTCGATAGCCGTAGGCTGTTCGTTTCAATACTTTAATTTTATTATTAATACCTTCG